>DAIDAB010000119.1 GCA_027310845.1 bacterium
CTTAAGAATGAACCTGAATGAAAACCTCGTGTTACCAGCTTCCTTCGTCAGAAAAACACTGAGAGAATGCGAACGGAGAATTGATTCGCGATTTTATCCCTCTGATATCGATGATGGAGAGATGAAGAATCTCAAGGCACTTGTCGCAGGGTACTGCGGAGCAAGGGAAAATATGGTTGAGCTGGGATGCGGGAGCGACCAGCTAATTGATCTTCTATGCAGAATGAAACTTGGTAGATCCACCGACGAGCTTGTCACAGTCAGGCCGACATTTTCGATGTATGCACTCAGGGCAAAGAGATGCGGTGCCAGAATAGTCCAAGTGCCGCTTGGTTTTTCTCTTGTTGCAGACAACCCCTTTCCTCTCAAAACAGGCGAGCTTGCAAGTGCGTGCAGATCAGAAAATGGAAAGATTCTTGCCCTCGCCTCTCCTAACAATCCGACGGCGATCCAATACGAGCTTGAGCAGATCCGAGAAATCCTAGATTCAGTTCCCTCAAGAGTCTTCCTTCTTCTCGACGAAGCCTACGTCGAGTTTGGAAGATACAATGCAGCGTCCTTGCTGCGCAGGTATCCAAACCTCATCTTGCTCAGAACTTTTTCCAAGGCATTCGGCCTCGCATCTCACAGGATCGGATACATTGTTTCATCTAACAGGGACTTGCTTGATGAATTCGAAGATGGCTTTCAGTATCCTTTTCCCTTGACCACACTAAGCGCGATGCTTGCCGGAGAGTTGCTGAGAGCCAAGAAAGCAATCCTGAGATATGCAGAAGAAACAAAGAAATTGAGAGGCGAGCTGATCGAATCTCTGAGGCTCCTCGACTGCCAAGGATTCAGAGTCGTTCCAAAATCCGATGCGAACTTCGTTCTTGTGGAATCACCGCACGCGGAGAAACTTGCCAAGTCGCTCCTAAGAGATTACAAGATTGCTGTAAAGTACATGCCTAGAATGATCGAGAACAAATCATTCATCAGAATAACTGTTGGGACTCGCACGATGAACACAGCACTGCTCAAGGCGTTGAGAGAAATTCTAGGGAGGTTGTGATGTGACAGTCTACAAAATATCGGAGAGGCTCAGAAACCAAGCCATCTCTGGATTCGCCGGAATAATCTTTGATTGCGACGGTGTGCTAATCGATGCGAGTAGATCCTACGGAGCCACACTAGAGATTTGCGCAAGATCTTTCGCAGCCCTCTTGGGGTTCAAATTTGAGAAAAGAGATTTTGAAAGGACGGCAAGAGCAATTCAATCACTTGGAACCTTTAACAATGATTGGGACACTCTTGCTGTGTTTGTCGCTTTCTGTTACAGTCAATCTTCAGAGCGTCAAGACCTTGACTCGATATCTCTGATCAACCCACTTTCCAAGAGGCTAGTAGAATTCGAAAGGCGTTCCATTGAATCTTCGAAAAATGAAAAGCTTGCTAAACTAGGCTTTTCAAAGCTCGACAAGACACTCTCGAAAACCAAGACAGGGATGAGAAGAGAGGATATCGTCAAGATGATATTCTCCAATGAAGAAGAACTCTCAAGGCGTTTCGAAAAAGCAGTTTCCTATCCAGAGCCGGTCGGGAAGGGACTTCTTGCGACCTTCTTTGACGAGATAATCTATGGAGAGCGCATCTTCCGCGAGACTTATGGCATTCCCTGCTCGACCAGATTTCTTTCAAAGCCAGGGACAATCTCAAACGAACGAACACTTGCGCAAGAGCAGTCGATGGCACTGCTCTCGGAGATGTCCTCAGGCAATCTTGGTATAATCACAGGCCGCCCTGAGGTTCCAACAATCCACACGCTTGGAGAGCTCTTCAGGAATTTCTTTCCCAATCCAGGCATCTGTCTTTTCACTGGAGACTATATGCTAGATGTGGAAGAAGTGAAACCATCCCCAAAGCCCATGCTGAAGATTGCGAATGCATTGAAGGACAAGCAATCTCCAATTCTCTATGTAGGAGATTCGGCCGAGGATATCCTGATGGTGAAAAGATCAAATTCCAGGGATCTTCTGGATGGGCGAATCATGTTTGCAGGCGTCGCTCAAGATGAGAGCAAGGCGAAATTCTTCCTGCAGGAGGGCAATGAAGCTGATTGCATAACTTCGAGCGTAGACGAGATGGCTGTTGCCCTGAAGACATCGGAGGAAGTAAATCCAAAATGAAGCAGATCAAACGAACTTCAGAGACTTGGACAAAAACTAGGGAGACAACAATACAGATCAACGTGAATCTCGACGGCACTGGAAAGAGCAGTGTCTCGACGGGTACAAAATTCCTTGACCATATGATTGCAGGCTTTTCGACTCAAAGTTTGATTGACATCAAGATTGTAGCAAAGGGCGACCTCAAACACCATGTCATAGAGGATACTTCACTCGCACTTGGGAAAACACTCTCGAAGGCTCTTGGAGACAGGAACGGAATCGCGAGATTTGGGAGTGCGTTTGCCCCAATGGACGAATCCCTCGCGTTTGCCTCTGTTGATCTTGTCAAGCGGACCTACTTTGTCCAGACAAATATGGATTTCAATAGAAACTACATCGAAGATATTGCAAGGGAGGACCTCGCGCACTTTTTCAGATCGCTGTGTGATTCGTTGCAGTGTACTATGCATATCAAAATCGAGTACGGCTCGAACGATCATCACAAGGCCGAGGCCTGCTTCAAGGCCCTTGCATTAGCCCTGAGACAGGCAATCTCTATTGATCCAAGGCGTGGGCTACAATCGATTCCAAGCTCGAAAGGGAAGATGTAAGACTGATTTGAGGAAAATCCAGATACTTGACTACGGCTCTGGGAACCTTTTCAGTATCGAAAACGCGTTGAAGCAATCTGATTCGATAGAAGTACAAGTATCGTCTGAACTCACAGAGTCCGTGGATGGACTTGTGCTCCCTGGAGTGGGAAGCTTTTCTTCAGCTCAGAAAATACTCACTCGAAACAAGGATAGGATTTTGGATGCTGTAAAGTCCAGAAAGCTTCCACTTCTGGGCATTTGCCTTGGAATGCAGCTTTTGTTTGAGGAAAGCGAGGAGGGAACTGGAGAAGGCCTTAAACTCTTCAAGGGGAGAGTTAAGCGCTTTTCTCCGAAAGAAGAATCAATGAAGATCCCGCACATGGGCTGGAACACTATCAATTTGGATTCATCAGATTCAACGTTCTGCAAAGGACTGCGGAGTGGAGAATGGACTTACTACGTTCATTCCTATTTTCCCGTGCCAGAGGACGCGAAGGTCGTCAGAGCGTGGACGCAGTACGGATCAGAAAGATTTGCATCAATAGTTGAAAGTGAAAATATCCTCGGCACCCAATTTCACCCGGAAAAGTCCCAAGCGACAGGCGCGAAGCTAATCTCAAACTTTGTATCTCTTGTCGCTGGAAATTAAGTGACTTTAGCCTTGATTATCATTCCAGCTATCGACATTCTTGATGGTAAAGTGGTGAGAGTAAAACAGGGAAGGGAAGATACTGCGAGAAACTACTCCGACGAGCCTATCAAAGTCGCACGAGATTTCCTCGACAATGGCGCGTCAATTGTTCATGTTGTTGATCTCAATGCTGCAATTCGAGGAGACCTTTCGACCAACAGGCAAATCCTACAAAACCTTCTTTCAACTCTGCGAGGTTCGAAACTAAGAGTTGAAATCGCTGGCGGAATCAGGAACGATTCGATTGTTCAAGAGTTTGTCCAGATGGGCGCGTCAAGAATCGTAATTGGATCGATTGTCTACGAGAATCTAGACATTGCAAAGTCAATCCTTGATTCAATAGGAGATGGAAGAACGGTGCTCGCGCTGGACTACGACGAAGGGGGTTTTGTCAGAACGCATGGCTGGAAAAGCAAAGAGAATGAGAGAGTTGAAGACGCTCTGGGAAGATTCAAGTCATTGGGATTTAACCAGTTTCTGATTACATCGGTCAAGCACGATGGGATGCTTCAAGGGCCTGATTTCCTCACTTTGGGGAAACTCAGGAGCAAGTTTCGGATCGGGAACGTTAGGCTTATCGCAAGCGGCGGTGTGTCATCTGAGAGCGATCTCAAAACTCTTTCGCAAATTGGTGTGGATGAGGTAATAGTTGGCAAGGCACTCTATGAAGGCACGATAGCGAAATCTGTGCTGTCAACCTACAATTAGTTAGATGTGATCATGATTTGGCACTGGCTAAGAGAATCATTCCATGCCTTGATGTAAAGGACGGCAAAGTGGTCAAAGGAGTGAACTTTGTCGGTCTCAAGGACGCAGGGGATCCCGTGGAACTGGCTAAAATCTACAGAGACCAAGGAGCTGATGAGCTTCTGTTCTTGGATATTTCCGCCTCTATTGAAAGCAGGAAGACCAGGGTCGATCTTGCAAGAAACGTTGCAAAAGTCTTGGACATTCCGTTCACGATTGGAGGTGGTATCTCAAGTGTCGAGGACGCAAGGATGGTTCTGTCTAACGGTGCAGACAAGGTGAGCGTGAACACGAGCGCAGTAGAGAATCCAAGCCTCGTGTCAGAGCTTGCAGACGTCTTCGGACAGCAGTGTGTGGTTGTCGCAATCGACGCAAAGCGAAGTAAAGAGGCTCCTTGCGGATTCACTGTCTGCACCTTCGGAGGTTCGCACGACTCTCTAGTTGATGCGATTTCTTGGGCGAAGGAAGTTGAAAAGAGAGGCGCTGGCGAGATTCTCCTGACCTCGATTGATAGAGATGGTACGAAAAAAGGATATGATGTTGAGCTTACTTCCCTTCTTGGCTCAAAGGTATCTCTACCTGTTATCGCAAGCGGAGGATGCGGAAAGATAGAACATTTTCTAGAAATACTCTCTGGTCCGCACGCAGCGGATGCTGCGTTGGCCGCTTCGGTTTTTCACTATGGCACGCTGACAGTGATGCAGGTCAAGGAATATCTTTCCGAAAACAAGATCAATGTCAGGATCTGACTTTGGTGAAGAGAATGGAAAAAGAGGAATTCGTAAAAACAATAGACTTTCGCAAGGGAGACGGCCTTGTTCCAGTAGTAGTTCAGGACGAGAGGACGAAGGACGTGCTAATGCTAGCTTACGCAAACGAAGAAGCGCTAAGACTCTCCTTTGAGACTGGCATCGCCCATTACTGGAGCCGCTCAAGGAGCTCGCTATGGAAAAAGGGAGAGACATCTGGACACGTGCAAAAGATCAAGAAAATAGACGCAGATTGCGATCGCGACACTCTTCTATACTTGGTTGAGCAGATCGGTGTCGCCTGCCACAGGGGCACATGGTCTTGCTTTGACTCGGTCAATGAGTCAAAGGGAAAATAGAGCAAATTGTCTATTGCAAAAGGACAAAGGGTCAGCGGGCAATCTATTGCTTCTTTTCAGCTTCCATTGCCTTTTCCTGCATTCTGTCAATCTGGCGCTGTGTTATCCTTTCGAATTTGTTGCACCAGTCGCGCCCAGTGACAATCAAGCTGTATTTCTTCAGATCTGGTTGTAGACATTTTCCGTTTGAAATAATGTCCGCATTGATGGGATCTGCCGGAAAAAACCACTTGCATGAAAGACAATTTTCGCTCTGCCAGGTAATCTTGTTAAAATCAGATTCGGAGGACATTGATGATTAACCCCTATTCGCCCTTATCGTAGGCTCAAAGTCGATCTAGTTATTTCTGTCGGCTATGAACAAGCATGCCTATTCTTCGGATTCGCTCTTTCCAGAGGTGTGCATTTTTCTGTGAAAGACTACTCGCTGTCGAAAGCTGTTGCTGTCTGGATCTGTGATCACTAGGCCGCAGGATTCGCATCTCCATTTGGACTGAGCCTTCTCACCATTCTCTTTCAATTGTAGTTCGCCACCCACTCTCGGATGAACTCACTAATAACATCACTCCTTACATTTGGCACTGATTGCTTCGAAGGCGAAATTCTCAATTCCTTTGAGAAACACACACTCAGCCCTCTTCAGTCGGAATCTCGCCCTCCCCATGTTCGTGGAGCTCCTTGAAGATTTTCTCAAATGACCCAATCTCGTTCCTAGGTTGATCCTTTGTGTGATTTGCCATCCGTGAAGCTCGGGCACTCAAAGCTACCTCCCTAATTTGGGTTCTTACAGGGATCGAATTATTTCCCTTGCAAAGCGGAGTTTGTCATCGGGATCGTACTTTCCCCTGAAATTCACTATTAGATATTCGATGCCGATCTTCTTGAGCTCGATCACTTGCTCGACTATTTCATTAGAATTCCCAAAGAGAAACGAGCTGCTGTATCTTTCGAGATCAATCCAAGATGGTCTGAACTCGTCAATGCGTCTCAGCGCCTCTTCTTGGTCTTTCCCAAACATCACACTTGCAAGCTTGGTCTTTAGAATACTGGAGTAATCTTTCTTGGCTTTGAGACATTGTGCCTTTAGCACATCGAGCTTATGCTTCAATTCCTCTCCTTTGGGAAAGAGGTTGCATGCATCAGCGTACTTTGAGACTAGTTTCAGCGTGATTTTTTCACCGCCGCCTCCAACCATGATAGGTGGTCTGGGTTTTT
>DAIDAB010000011.1 GCA_027310845.1 bacterium
CTCCATAGCAATGAGAATCTTCTTCAGGAGGTCGTTCATCGAAATTCTCCTGCCGAAACCGATGTTAAACGACTGGCCAGTTGATGACTCTCTTTCCGCAGCGAGCATCGTGCCATCGACAATATCAGAAACAAAAGTGAAATCCCGGCTGTATGTGCCATCCCCAAATATCATGGGTGCTTTTCCGCTGGCGAGTTTCTCTGCAAACGCGTATATCACTTGGTCTGGCCTTCCCCTTGGTCCGTATACAGAGAAATACCTTAGGCAAGTCGTAGCCAGGCCGTAGACTTTGTTATATGCAAGACAGTATTGTTCCGCAGCGAGTTTTGAGACTCCATAAGGGGAATTCGGATGCGTCGGATGCTCTTCATCTATAGGCAATCTGATGGGGTCGCCGTAAATCGATGAAGATGATGCATACACGACCTTCTTCACATTGTTATCTCTGGCTGCCATTAGCACGTTTAGTGTTCCATTCACGTTGATCGAGTTTGCCTTCAGGGGATGATCATTGCAATATCTCACACCAGCTTGACCTGCCATGTGGAAAACGACCTCTGAATCTTTCATCGCGGAGGAAAGTATCTGAAAATCAAGTATGTCGGCCCTTACTAGCCGGAATCTCCTGTCCTTTGAAAGGTTCTCCGCGTTTTTCTCCTTCCCGGGATAAAAGTCATCAAAACAGTCGATTGCTGTTACTTCGCATCCTATTCCGAGCAGCTTCTCCGACAAATGCGAGCCGATAAAGCCCGCTCCACCTGTTACCAAGACTTTGCTTCCGGAGAGATTCATTATGTGAAATAACCGCCTTATCCTGACTTCTTGCTTTTAGTCCCCTAGTACATTCCGATTCTAATTGAGTCGCAATCTAAAAATCATGGGTGAATTACTAATTAATCGGGGTTGCGGCAGACCTTCTTTGCGGAATCGGTCTTTCGATTTCGACTGCTATAGAGCTGCGTAGCCACGTTAGATACGCTTCAAGACCTTTTTCTATCGAGTATTTCGGAATGAACCCGGTATCCCTAGTGATAGCACTGATGTCCCCGTAGACATTTGGAACGTCAATTTGTCTTGCAACTTTGTAATCAAGAGGAACTATCACATTGTCGCCCAGGAGAATCCGGCTCTCCAATTCAGCAAGTCTCTCGATTGGAATGTGCTCGCCGCTGCCTACGTTGTAGGCTTTTCCCGCAGAATTGCCAGAAGAGGCCGCAAGTATGTTCGCGTCGACGACGTCTTCGACATGGACATAGTCGCGAGAATGAGCTCCATGTCCATAAATGGACGGGCTCTCCATTGAGAGAAGCCTGAGAGCAAACTCGTTGATCACACCCACGGGCGGATTGATGGGAGACCTTTTGCCGAAGACATTGAAGTATCGAAGCACAGTTGTTTTCATCCCAGAGTTTGGAGTAACCTCGAGACAGGCTCTTTCAGCGAGGAGCTTGCTCCATCCGTTGGGAGAGACAGGCAGGAGCTCGTGTGTTTCAGTCATAGGAAGACTGTTTGTATTCCCATACACTTCAGCAGTTGAAGCAAATACAAATCTCTGGACACCAGCTCCTAGGGCGCACTCTAGAAGATTTATAGTCCCGAACACGTTGACGTGGTTAAGTTGACTCGAGGTCACAGAGTTTTCTAGGGTTGGTGTCACCGCAGCTTGGTGGAAGACCACTTCGATATCTTGGAGAACTTTCCTGACGAACTCTCTCTCGTTTATCTTGCCCCTTACGACTGTAATAGACTGAGAATTAAAGCTCTCTTCCAAATTCTTCATGGTCCCTGAAGAGAAATCGTCGAGGACCACCACCTTGCATCCCTCCTTAACAAGGCGATCTACAATGTGGCTTCCAATGAAACCAGCGCCTCCTGTGACAAGGACTCTTTCGAAGGGTAACATGTTACACTCATTCTCCATAATCTTTAGGCTCCGACGGGAGCAACAGCAACATCAGCACTATGAATTGATTCGCTATTCTGCATTACAGAAGAGATCTCCCCAAGAGTCGAAATAGAAAGCAATCCAGCATTTCTCTTTGCATTGAGATAAGCAAAAAGCGGATCCAAAACATTCTCCACCAGCAAGTCTTTGTTCTCTGAGTATACTATGCTCCATGGATGAGTCCAGAGGTGGAAGACACAACGAGCCTCTACGCAGAAGTCGACGAATTTTCTAACAACGTCATAAGCCCCCAAAGATCTTGTATCAATGTAGTAGACGGGCGGAATATTCCAAAGACCTCTCTCCATCACAGGAGCACGAATAATTCGTTCCTTGCCCCGATAGGCCTTGAATCCCATCTGTTTTAGTTTTTCAAAATGACCCACTCTGTTCCAGGGAAAAACAAAAGTCTTTGGATCTTGTTCTAGACCAACAACTTCAATACACTTCTTGACTTCGTGTTCCAGCTCGGATTCAGTGCAGGAAGAAACATCAATGTGCGAATAAGTATGAATGCCTATCTCGTGTCCCGCATTCGCCTCGCCTATCTTCCAGTAAGAAGCCATGTCTTCCTCTGCAGTCTTGCCACAGATGGCCCAGGTCATTGGGATTGAATACTTGGAAGATAGATCCAAAAGCAATCTGGTCCCAGTTCTATTGAGAGAAAATTTGTTGGGGTCAGCACCAGGTTGGAACCTGAGAGGATCATTACTGATATTTCCGAAGTGATCGTAATCCACTGAAATGCAACAAGCGGCCTTCCTGCCTCCTGGATAACGCACATCCGAAGAGGGTTGTTCAAACCCGATTTTCATTGCCCTCAGGAGCGCTCTCGTAATCGAGCCTTGTCCTGAAACCTTTGCGAAATCAAGAGCCAAAGATTTCGCAGTCCTCTTCGGATCCATTTGGATTTCCTCTTTACAGCGGCTCAGCGAACAGTCTCTGTCTCAAACCGCGGTAGTCTTCCAGGATCTTCAGACCTTCTTCTGTGGTCTGGTACATTTTTCCATTGAAGGTCTCTTCACAGCTCAACAGCCCAGCAGCTTCCAGGTTGTTTACGATCTTCTTGAGTTCGTTGTACGAGATGTTCGCGTTCCGCATGATTTGGGTCGGACGCAGGGGCCTCAACGAAGCCGCCTGGATGATGTCAAGAAGAATTTCCAACCTGGACCTTCTTCCAAGGTTGACTCTCTCCTTCTCGTCTTCGTTCATCCGTCTGATTTCGTCAATCATGAGCCGCACAGGATTGTCCATACTTTTCACAAGGAGCGATGCCTTGTCGGTAAAGTTCTTTCTCGCAGGATCATTAAGCAGTTCCTCTGTATACGAAGCAATTTGCGCTGGATCGGTAGAGTGTGCGATATATCTGTGGAGCTCTGTAACAGGCCTTGACTCCTGCCAATAAATTGCGCTGACGCTTGGTTTTCCTAGCACGAACGCTTCCATAAGCATTGTCTCCGCAGCGCCGACGGTAACATCGGCATGAGCAACAGGCGAATCAAACATCGAGCTCTGGAGAACTGTCACGTCGCGCATCTGCGCGTAACGCGTCTTCTGGACTTCAGATCTTGGAAGGACAACTACATTGGCCCTGCCGTTGCTTGCCATGATCTCAACTGACTTTTCGAGTATCGGCTTGTGGTTCGGGAAAAATGACGCAAACTCTGGCTCGGGTCTCACGAAGACAATCGGCGCTTTGATTCCCATCTTGTCGAATGGATTTCCAGCTTCTATCTTCTCATCTTTCAGGTAGCAGGTGTGAAATCCGTTGAACCAGACAACTTTCTCAGGGTCGGCGACCCCATGTTTGTATAGTTCTTCGAGTGTGTAGAACCTTGGAGCAAAAACTTTGGATGCGAGAGGAAAGACCATCTGGTTCACGTGCATCTCGCGTTCGTCGTAGAATATTGCCCAGGCCGGAATATTGAGTCCAAAGGCAACTCTAACCGCCTCTGGCCACCTTTCTGTGAGGAGAAGATCTGGCTTCTCTCTCTGCACAATTGGAAGCATTTCCTGAATTGTCTGCGCGTATGCTTCAAGCTTGCTGCCAAGCTCCCTTCCGCCATGCTTTCCGACGGCGATATAGCTGATTCTCTTTGCGTTGAGAATTGCAAATATTCCGTCATGTTGCCTTGCTGTGATCACGAACTCGAATTCGTTTTCGAGCTCCTTGATCAGAGGCGCGAAAAAGTTCGCCTGGAATGGCGTGCTCATCGCTATCCAGATTTTCTTGATCTTCTTTGGTTCGACAGTTTGCACTTTCTTCATTCACCTGTTATATCCACAATGTAACCACAATCGCGAACAACGCGAAGATTGCCTCAAGCGCTAGGATCGAGACAACGAGCTGGCGCTCGGTTGTCGGAGAGATTCTCATGAACGCATGTGAGAGAGCAGCATAGCTTGGCGGCTGAAGGATTCCACTTGGAGTTACCTTCGAATCTCCATAAGTTGCTCTTGCAGAAAATGGGTTTCTTGAGAGCATCTTGAGAGTGAAATCAATCGCGGCGGGCATACTAAGTACGATGGCGGCGAATTCCAGTCCAGAGATGAAACCGAGCGAAGCAATCGCAGCGCCCGACATCAAAGTGCCAGTGTCTCCCGGGAAGACTTTTGCAGGGAACCAGTTCAGTTTCAAAAATCCCATGTATCCCACAAGAAACAACAGTCCCAGCAGGGCAGCATCCCAATTCCTGAGAACTGCTGCCAGCCCCGAGAGCGTTCCAATTGCAATTACCGCGTACCCAGCTTCAAGTCCGTTGAAGCCTGCAAGCATATTTGTAAAGTTCGCCGAAGTCGCGATTGCAAGCGGGATGATAAAAATGGGAAGCCAGATACCAAAATGCAGCGTTCCAACCTCAGGGAATGTAATGCTTGAGCGCCCTAATAGAGAATATGCAAGGGGAGCACTTGCTGCGGCTACCATAAATGGCTTGTATCTCTGCCTGATTCCAAACACGTCATCAAGCACTCCGACTACGCCAACAAGGGCTATCGTTACAAGTCCTGCGACAAAAAGCCAGGTAGTACTCGGATCAAAAAACAGCATCACGCCGGCCCCAATAGGGACGGCAACAAGCACAGCAAGCCCGCCCATCTCTGCTCTCAGAGGCTTGTCAAGCTTATGAACATCCGCGCCAGCCATGCCAAACCTGCTGAAATTCTGCGAGATGACTCTCGTCAAGGCATAAGCAAGCACCAGTGTGACAACTGCAGCAACAGGTATCGAAAAGATGCTCATCTAGATACCTCCGTCACTGTCATTCGTTCAATCGCCTTCCAGAAAAGGAAAGTGCCCCCGGAGAACGCGAAAATGAAGGAGAAAAGCGAGACTACATCCCTAGCTAGCGCATCGAGATCCTCAAATGCCCTCCACACGGTATACATCGCAGCCGCAGAGAAGAGAAATATTCCTAGGCTGAAACCCATGATTAGCAACGAGCGCATCAAATGATAATTCACCGGGTGTTTCAACGAAGGACCGCGGGCTTCTCACTTGCGAGATAATCATCATTGACACGCTCAAAGTCAACCATCGAACCGACATCTGCCCAATAGGCACCGTCATCGAAATATGAGTTGAGCGATTCGCCATTCGTGATGAGCTTCGGAAAGACATCAGTTTCAAGGCTCGAGAATTTTTGCTCAGGAATATCGTTGAAGATTCTCCTTTCAAACGCGTAGACCCCTGCGTTTGCCATAAATGATAGTGTTGGCTTTTCCTCGAAATTCTCAATCGTTCCTTCGGTGTTCACCTTGATATATCCATACGGAACCTTGACCTCGAATTTCTTCAGAGAAATTGTGCCGATTTTGTGACCAGCATTGTGAGTGTCAATCAAGTTTTGAAGATTGAGAGAGGTGACAATATCTCCGTTCATAGCAAGAAAAGTGGAGTCGATGAATTGCTCAGCGGTTTTGAGCTGTCCTGCGGTTCCCATCGGGACTTCAGATTCAGCGTATTCAATCCTAACACCGAGAGAAGAGCCATCGCCCATCTGTGTCATGACTTGCTTTTTCAAATAAGCAACACAAACAACTACGTCCCTGATCCCAACACCCTTCAGATATTGGATCGTCCTTTCAAGGAGAGGCTTGCCACCGATTGGGAGCAAGCATTTGGGTAGCATGTATGTGAGAGGTCGAAGCCTTGTTCCAGCTCCACCCGCGAGAATCACTGCCTTCATTAGAAGTTCCACGCTCCTATTCGATTAGCATCAATCGTGACCAAAGGCAAAGATTGCACGGGATCGGAATATGAACTCAGAATGCATCCCAATGGATTTCGAATTCATATTCTGAGTACGGATTATATATATACCCAATGAACATACTGCACAGTACTACCTAACCTGGTGCAGATCTTCTAGAGAATAACTCAGCCCAAAGAGCACGTTTGTTCCTTCGCTAGACCGCTTCTAGCCATGAGGAATATCGGACTTGGATATATAACTTCAGAAGGCAGAAATCATGCGGATGGATTCAGAATTCATACACTCAACTATTGACGATGCCTTTTTTTCCAAAATCAGTCTTTTGGGTGATTACTTCGCCAAAATAGGCCAAAGAATAGTGTTTCTAGCGTAGGTTAAATGTCTGCTTATCGTATTGATCATTCCTTACAAAGGAGAAACAAAAACGTAACGCTATCATTATTGAGAGCTTTGATGCGGGTCTCATAACGTGCGATTCCTCATAGTCACCTTTGATCCTCCAGAGAACGTTGGTGGCGTCGAGGGCAGAGCAAGGGCGTACACCGAGGAACTCATGAAGAAGGGTAATTCACTTGAACTCATATCTTTTGGTCAAACCAACACATTCATTTCTGAGAAGTATCACGGAGCGAGATTGTGGAGATACCCTTCTCAGACAAGACTTGTTCCAAAGACATTCAGACTCGCTGTAAGAGAAATTGCTTCGAATAGAATCGAAACCGTCTTTCTCCTGAGCGGAGCACTCACTCTTTTTGGTATTCTTCTGCTATTCTGCGGACGAATTATAGGTCTAAAGACTGGAATATTCCTATATGGTAAGGATATACTGGAGAGCAGGAGGAAACCGTTCGACAAAGGCGCCCTATTTTTTTCACAATTTCTTGCAAATAGGATAATGGTAAATTCTCAGTTCACTAGGTCGCTTCTTCCGAGAGCTTTTGGTGGGAAATTACGGATTCTGTACCCGGGAATAGACCCTGCACTGTCCAATGCCACGAAGCAAGAGACTAATGAGTTCGGGGGAAAAAGAATACTCTTCGTAGGAAGGCTCGTTAGGCGAAAAGGCGTGGACGACCTACTCGCAGCATTCAAACTATTGATGGTAGAGCTTCCAGAAACTATGCTTGAGATCGTGGGGGACGGGCCGGAGCTCCTGCGATTGCAGAAACTGACTAACGAGATGGATCTCTCAGAACACGTAAAGTTCTATGGAAACCTTGGAGGCGAGTCGCTATACGAGAGATACCGCGAGGCAGACGTGTTCATAATGCCTTCAAGGAGAACAATGACTGATGTGGAGGGTTTCGGTACGGTCTTTCTCGAAGCTGGATTGTTTGGCAAACCCTCGATTGGCACGAGATCTGGGGGGATTCCAGAAGCAGTGCTGGATAACGAGACAGGGTTTCTGGTGGAAGAAGGAGATGTTCATGCTCTAAAGGAAAGAATGGAAAGAGTTCTGAAAGACGGGGGCCTCCGTCTCAGGCTTGGGAGTCGCGCTCGGGAGCGAGTTCTTTCAAGTTTTACTTGGGAAGATTCAACAAATTCTCTCATTGAGGCTTTTCGCGAGCGCTGAGAAACGAATTTGAGCGCTTCGAAGTACCATACACTGTTCCATCTTCGGAATAGATTTGAAATTCACAAGGATGAAGCACTAATCAATTACGGATTCGATGATCGGCTGAAGGATTATTAACTGCTTGGGGCGATATGAGGAAATGGAAGGAATGAAGCTAGGCTTTGCGATTCAAGTTTGAATTAACGAAGCCGCGTGCATATCTCCTCGCTATGGCACTTGTTTTCCTCATTCCTATTGCGATACCTATGATGGGTGTTGACTGGCCTTTCCTCTTCACAGTAGGTTTGGTATTGATCGCGTGGATTTCAATCAAATGGGGGAGCATCAAAGCCGTCCAGAACAAGAGCCGCTGGTGGGAAATGATCCTCGGAGGCACAATCATCTTAGCAGACTATGCCGAGAACATCTACGCGCATTCATTCCTAGGATTGATCGACATGCTCGCAGTATTTGCTGCGACTACAATTGCATTCTACGGAATAAAATCGATGAAATTCTTTTGGGTACCGGCGATGTACATCGTAGTATTGCTGGTAGGATATCAAATTGAGTACAACATCCCGAGCACTATTAACCTTCAGATTTGGATGGCAAACCTTATGGCCTCGATGATGCAAGTACTCGGCGTAAATGCTTCAGTTTCAGGTTTTAACGTGGCACTTCAAACTGGGTCAACCCCGTTACTTCTCTCAGTAGAGGGCCCATGCACTGGACTCCAGGGCGTGCTCGCATTCGGAATGCTCTCAAGCATGGCAATCCTTGATATCAAGACAAGGTGGTCTAGGCTACTACCTATTTTGGTAATTGGATTTCTGGGGGCATTTCTAATTAACATTGTGAGATTATTCGCAGTGTTTCTAACTTTCGAGTACATCGGAGTGGGTGCCGGAACGGCCATGCACGTCTACCTTGGGTACACGTTGTTTATCTTATGGGTTGTCGCCTTTTGGATGCTTGCTTTCAAATATCTTCCATCGGCGCCGATTGGGAATCGCATGGGCGGAGTTCCTCCTCCGAAGAGTCCTCTTGCCTGATAAACGAAATACAGTTCCAGCAATGTTCATGAAGCTACGGCGTCTGAAAACAAGCTGTTCGTGGCTTAGAGAGCCAATACTCAAAACTATATGTCGGAAACCGCTACCCTTGAAATAGACCATGCGCCAGCTCGTCATTCGCATTCATGCCTTACGCTGGGCGAACTCCGGAATTTCCCCAGGTCTACGCACTTGACATTTCGCGGCTCGTTAGAGTGCTCCAATTCGGGTTAACCAGTGGCGTTCTCCTAACCAGGCAGGGCAGAATTGGAATATCGAAAGCCGAGTCCTACGGCCCAGCCAACATGCTCTAATGCGCAAAGAGAACTAGAACATCGAGTCTAGTATATCTCGATACGCATAGCTCATAAACCCGTTCCTGATCAGAAGTAGAAGCAATGCAAAGAGTCTCTATTATAGGACTCGGGTATGTAGGCCTTTCAACCGCGATATGTCTTGCGGACAGTGGTTTCACTGTTTACGGAGTAGAAGTAGTACCTGAGAAGATCAATGCAATCCAGAGCGGCAAGCTGCCATTTGAGGAAAAAGGACTAGACAAAATGCTCGCAGGGACTCTCAAGAAGAAACGCCTCATAGTATCTCAGGAGTATAAAGATGCAATCAAAAATAGTTCGATCACATTCATCACGGTGGGAACGCCGAGTAGGGACGACGGCAGTATCGATCTCAAATATGTGAAAGTGGCTTCAGAAGAAATCGGGAGCGAACTTCAAAAGAAAAAGAGCTACCATCTGGTGACAGAGAAAAGCACTGTCGTCCCAGGAACAACTCAAAGTGTTGTAAGGCGGGCTCTCGAAGAAAAATCAGGTAAGAAAGCTTTTGAAGATTTTGGCCTCTGTGTCAACCCCGAGTTCCTTAGAGAAAGCTCCGCAATTTATGATACGATGCATCCTGACGCAATCGTGATAGGTTCTGAAGACAGGAAATCAAAGAACACTCTCATCTCACTTTATAGGAGCTTCTATCGGAAAATGCCTCAAGTTATCTCAACTACTCTTTCAAACGCAGAACTGATCAAGTACTCTGTGAATACATTTAGAGCAACACAGCTCAGTTTCCTCAACACTCTTGCAAACCTCTGCAACAAGATTCCAAAAGCAGATTCAGAGGAAGTCATCTCAGGCTTGAGCACGATCACAAAGTTAGACAAGAGATACCTAAAGGCAGGCCTCGGATATGGCGGAAGCTGCCTACCAAAGGATCTGAGAGCACTCATCGCGCACTCAAAACAGCTCCACGTGAACCCAATTCTCTTTGAAGCTGCGCAACAGGTAAACCAAGTCCAGCCGCTCACTGCGGTTGAAATGGCGCAGAGACTTGTGGGCGACCTCAAGGGAAAGAGTGTTTCGGTGCTAGGCCTTGCTTACAAGGCGGGCACAGATGACACGAGAGAGTCAGTTGCAATAAGACTTGTCAACGCACTCATGGACACAGAAGCAAGTGTCACCGCGTACGATCCTGCTGCGATGGAAAATGCAAGAGCCTATCTCAAGCAGGGAATCAAGTTAGCAAAAGATGCAAGGTCCTGCATCAAGGATTCAGAGTGCTGCATAATCGCAACGGAGTGGGATGAATTCAAAGAGATAAGACCAGGCGAATTCAAGAGTCTCATGAAGACTCCTGCAGTCGTTGACGGGAGAAGGATATTTGACCCCGAGAGAATGAGAACCGAAGGAGTAAAGTACGCAAGCATAGGAAGATACGAGAGCTAGATGATATTCAGCAGGGAGAACTGGCTTTCGGAGACAATACCTCCGATTTTTACTTACATTGCACTAGACCTCATACTAACTGCAATGTTCATCGCAATCAGCCCAGCGAGTGTAAGCATCGGCACCTTGAGGCCTGCGAGCACTATTCCCCCGAAGATCCTCGAACTGGTTCTAATTGGATTGGCATTGGGCCTAGTCTCATCTCTCACATTCAGGAAAATCGACCTTAGCCTGATCACTGTCTTTGTTGCATTCGTCGCGCTCCTCGACATCGATCACCTTCCTGCAATGCTTGGGTACAGCGAGCCAATTAGACCAGCACACTCCATCATGTTTCTCGTAATTCTCATGTTAATCCTTGCCTTCACGGCGAGAAAGCAGCCCGAAGTTGAGCTAATTGCAGTCGCGGCGTTTTTGGGGCACATGGCAGGAGACACGGGTGAATTTGCAGTGTTTGCGCCATTCTCCTTTTCGTATTCGGGTTTGGATCCTTATAGAATCCCTCTTGCAGCAGGAGCAATAATTTTTGCTTTGCTTGCTGGTTATGTCAAATACAGAAGATACAAGGTAAAATCAAAAGTAGCACAGAAAGGATTGATTGTGAATGAAACCCAAGAACAAGGTAAGATCTGAAGGAATATTCCATCTTACTGCCTCCGAGGCGGTAAGGCGCTTCAAGAATGGGAAGGCAAGCATTACAGTCGTAGGGCTTGGAAGGATTGGTCTCCCCACGGCAGCGATGTTTGCAAACGCCGGACTCAGGGTAGTTGGCGCCGATATTAACCCAGCAGTCGTCGTGAGCATTAACGAGGGCAAATGCAGGTTCGTCGACGAGCCAGGCCTCGACAAGATTGTGGAGCGAACCGTGAAGAGAGGGTACCTAAAGGCGACCGCCGATGTCTCGAAGGCAGTATCCGAGACCGATATGGTCGTGATATGCGTCCCAACGCCTGTTGACCACAACAAGACCCCCGACTATTCTGCAGTAATAGGAGCTAGTGAAACCATAGGAAAGTCACTCAAATCAGGGCAGATCGTGATCATGGAAAGCACCGTTGGCCCCGGAACTGTTGAGGAAGTGATCAAACCAGTCCTAGAGAGGGAATCTCACCTCAGAGCAGGGATTGACTTTGGTCTTGCGAGCTGCCCGGAGAGGTCTGACCCAGGCAACATCATTCCCAACATGAAGACCGTGCCACGAGTAATAGGCGCAGTGAATGAGCATTGCGAGGAAATAGTTGCTTCACTCTACGAAAACGCCCTGGGAGTGAAGGTGTTTAGAGCAAGCAACCCAAAAACCGCGAACGCAATAAAGTTGACAGAGAACCTGTTTCGAGACGTGAACATTGCCCTAGCAAACGAGTTTGCTTTATTGTTTGAAAAGCTGGGCATTGATGCAATCGAAGTTATAAACGGCTGCGCAACAAAGTACAATTTCATGCCACACTATCCTGGGGCAGGAGTTGGCGGGCCCTGCCTCCCAAGCAACTCATATTATCTGATCGTAGAGGGGATTAAATCTGGCAACATTCCATACCTAATTCGCATGGCGCGCGAGATCAACGACAGGATGCCGGACCACGTGATTGAGTTAGTATCAGAAGCCTTGAACGAGGTTGGGAAAACTGTAAGAGGTTCCAAAGTCGCAGTCCTCGGAGTTGCTTACAAGCCAGACATAAAGGATGTACAGCTCTCTCCGCTTGAGAGGGTGTGCAAGAACCTGAAAGACCTGGGCTCCGCGGTCGATATCTACGACCCGATGTTCGCTGGGGAGCAAGTCTTCGGCATTGCAGTGAAGAGGAGCCTCGCCCAAGCTGTCAAGGGAGCAGATTGCATCGTGATAGGAACAGCGCACAGCGAGTTCAAGAAACTTGACCTCAATGGGCTCTCGCATCTTGTCTCAAGTCCAGCCGCTTTCGTCGACGCGAGGAATGTCGCGACCCCCAAGGAAGTGATGGCTGCAGGCTTTGCCTATAGGGGAGTAGGTCGAAGATTCCTGACGCCAACTGCAGAAGCCACGAGCTAGACTTTGTGAAGCAACATTGACATTTCCTGAATACAGGTTTATACTATTTGAGAAAAAGGAAAACTATGCCAAGATAACGATAAACAGGCCCGAGGTGATGAACGCTCTAAATCTCGAGGTAAGAAAGGAGATCATCGCAGCGCTTTCATCAGTGGAAAGAGAAGATCAGGTCAGGGCAATTGTTGTGACTGGTGCAAGAGAAAAAGCGTTCAGCGCGGGTGCTGACATCAGCATGTTTCAGACGATGACGCCCCTCCTTGCAACAGAGTACCTCAAGACTTCAAAAGGTGCTGCCGAGAAGATAGAAAACTATCCAAATAGGAGGGGGATTAGAGCTTGCAATGTCATGTGATGTCATCATAGCTTCCGAGAATGCGAAATTCGGTCAGGGAGAAATAAACATAGGAATCATTCCGGGGGTTGGGGGAACTCAAAGGCTGCCAAGGCTCATTGGATTGAAGAGAGCAAAGGAGATGATTTACACTGGCGACCTGATTGACGCAAAGACCGCGTTAGAGATCGGGCTCGTAAATCATGTTGTGTCACAACATGAGCTTATGAGCACAGTGGAATTGTTTGTTTCGAAGATCGCTCTAAAGAGCCCTCTTATAATGAGGCTTGCAAAGGAAGCGCTGAACCGGAGCTCCGAGGGACTCAAAGATGGGCTGGACTATGAAAGCACACTTTTTGCATTGTGCTTTTCTTCAAGCGATCAAAAAGAAGGAGCCAGTGCCTTTCTTGAGAAGCGCAAACCAATTTTCAAAGGCAATTGAGAAGACTTCATTTTCTTTCGTCATTTTCGCATGTCATGTCACGGTAACCTTGATAACTTGCGACACTGTTACGGGACCTGTAGCATCACTTACAGTGACAAAATAGACTCCGGCCTTTGCCCCGTTGTTTTGAATCGTAAGAGTGGAAGAGAAATTCCCACTGCCATTATTTGGACTGAAAATGAAGGTAAGGCCTGAAGTGAAGTTTCCTACATACGCAGCGAGTGAACTGTGAGCGCTGCCCTGAATCGAAAGCATAGTACTTGACTCGCTTGAGACACTAATCTGGGAATTCCCCACCGTTATTTTCTGGCTCACCGGCCTACTGGCATTGATCATTCCAATATTTCCTGCAAAGAGTTCGGTGAACCAAGGCGTTCCGTTCGAGGATAGTGTCATTGTGAGTATGCCACTGATGTTCCCTGTCTGGGGCATTGGGCGTTTGAGCGGGACGTGAAACTCTGTGAGCGATCCGGTGGAGGGGTTAAATCTTGCGATCGCGTTTCCATAATGCTCGTTGAACCACAGGTTTCCCTGAGAGTCAGTATAGATGAAATAAGGAAGCGAAGTGCCGAAAAGCGGAGAGTACGAAGTGGAGATCGACTTGATGGAATGGGTGAATGGGTTGAATTCTGCAATTAGGCCAGGAATCGTGTGCTGAGTAACCCAAATATTTCCTTGATTATCAACTGCGATTCCGACAGGGCTGTAAATTAATCCGGTCATGTTGAGTATTGTGAACGCGCCGCTTCTGAAGGACCCAATCATGTTAGAATTGGGTTCTGTAAACCACACCGTGTCATTGTTATCGACGGTTAATCCAGTGGGGTCAACATTGGAACCATTTTGAGGTATTGGATACTCCTTCAAAACCCCTAGGCTAGTGATTTCACCAAGCATCCCGGCAAAGCTTTCACTGAACCAAACATTGCCGTAATGATCTATTGCTAGCTGATATGGAAATGAATCACTTGTAGGAATAGAATATTCTAAGAATTTGCTTGTTGAGATATTGAAGCTCCACACTGCATTCGAATCTGCATCAGTGAACCAGACTAGCCCTTTGCTGTTGTCCACCGCGATTCCCCAAGTCTGGAGGCCCTTGCTTTGTTCGGGAAGAGGAAACGTCTTGATTGTACCGTTTGAAGGGTAAAGGACTCCGAGTGCAGTCTCATTCCACATAGAGAACCAGACTCTACCATTGTTGTCCACTGCAATTGCATTTGGATATGCGGTAGGATTCGTCGGGAACTCGATCACAAAGGGTGAGCTCTGTGAAGAGGGCGCAACCGAAAAGTAGTAGAATATGGAGCCGGCTAAGAGAATCACAACTATTATTCCTATTACGATTGCGATTCTCTCCTTCACTAACATTGTATGCATTCACTAGATTCGATTCTGGAGGGAACACTCATTTCAAGCTAAATAACGAAATCTGTCAGGTGGGTTAGTTGCACGCTAGAGGCAAGTTGTGGAACTCTTGTCTATCTCACTTACTTGGACCTCGCCTACGTTTGAGCAAATTCGAGACTCATCAATAAACCGTCTTTTCCCCTTCCATAGTAATTTCTTATCTTTCCTTTTCTTGCAAACCCGAACTTCAAGTAAAGAGATATTGCGTCGCTGTTGTTTTCTCGAACCTGCAACTCAATACTATTAGCTTTCAATTGCATTTTGCACAAGTTAATCGCATCCTGAAGCAATTCACTTCCCACACCTTGGCTTCTGTATTCTGGTTTGACCGCGAGCGAGGCAATCAGCGCTTTCCTTCCTCTTTGCACCAAGATACTGTAGCCGACAAGAAGTTCACCCAACATGGCGATGCGAAACCCTTGTGGGAAGTTTGAAAGAAAAGATCGGAATAGGGATGGCGGATATGGGTCTTCAAATGAGGCATTTTCGATTTCCTGCACCGAAGCAACGTCCCGTTTCCCGCAATCTCTGATTTTCAACTTGGCCAAAGGCATGTCGAGACTTTTCCAACCATTGTCTGCGCAAAATAGCCATGAAATTAATTTGTCTGCTTCTAAATCTAGCCTATAGATCTGTTTGTCGATGGATATTTCTTAAATAGTTCGCAGGTGAGCTTGAGATCAACGAATTCTAGTTATTCAGTGTCAACCGCAATGAAGAGAACGACTCTTTTACTCGTTGTGACCTTATGTGCCCTAGCTATTGGAATCATTCTTTCCATTGTTTACAACACGCTGTTCCTCTTCCTATTTATTCCGTTTGGCTTTGGATGGGGTTTCGCGAGCAAATCGCGCAAGAATGAGCAGACAGAGGAAGAAGAACGAGACATAGCCCAAGAAGGCAATGGCTTTATCGCCTGAAGCGATTTCGAGATCTAATTTGCAACGTGAAAATCAAACAAAGACAAATGACGATCTTCCTTCAGAAAGAAAGGGTGATCAGGAGGAAAGAACATTATCCTATCTCTCGGAACTCCTTCAGAGCGCAAGTACAGGCAATGTGTGCGCGAAAATTACCTCAATTTCCCAGAGCCTTAGGTCAAGAAACGGCTGGCAGTACAGGAGAATTGGTATTCGAGACAGATCAATGAGTGCCGAGATGCTAATTTCGGAGGAAAAATATTCAGCGTGGGACTTTCAGACTGGGGATTGCATGATCTGTCACGCCAAGAGTAATGGAGTTGACAACGAAGGAAAGCTGAATTTCTTTTTTGACGAGTTCCTGGGACCATTCGATTCGGCCCAGCTCCTCTTTTCTCTCACTAGCGAGTTGTACGATACAAAGAGCAAATCGGGAGAGAGGATGAAGTCAGCCGAAACGGTATACCAGATCTCGGCGAGAGAAGCAAAATCGCTGCTCGAGTTGATCAGACTGTGGATGCAGGAGGGGAAGCCTCAGCATTACACAAAGTGGTGCCAAATGCATCAGATAGTTGCGACGAACCTGTACTACATGGGTCTTGTCAAAAGAACAAAATCCATGTCGGGTTACTACTATCCCACCCAGGAGGCAATGGAGTTCTTCGAGGGAAAGAGAGGCTTCGCAAAGAAGAAGGTATTCGTAAAGGATAGGGATGGAAGGCACCAATTCGTATCAAATGAGGGAGAAAGTAAATCATTTCAAGAGTACCTCTCTGACTATGCTGATAGGGAATCTGCCCTAGCCGAGTATCACGAAGCCCTCAATTCATACAGGATCAAGGCAAAAACTGAGCAGATCTCTGAAGAGGGGTCACGCCCAAACTCCTGAAGATACACGTACATCGCCTCTGCCTTTCGCGTCAGTCTTGCTTAATTGTGAACAAACAACGCTTATCTAGCAACAACATATGACCTCATAGGTGAAGCTTCTCATGGTTTCAGAAAGCGAGTCTGGCACGGAAGAAGAACAGTCAACGATGGGCGAGGAGACTTCGACCAGCGGAATGGAGGAACGGGAAGAAGCAACGATAACCGAAGCTCCAATGGCCGAAGTAAAGGTAGCTCCAAAGAAGGCCGGTGGCAGAAGGGCGGCTCTTAGGATAGTAAGGGAAGGTGTCGAGCGGGTCTCAAGGGATCTTGGCACCTTCAGGAAGAGTCAGGAAGCGTCGGCAAAGCGACTCGAAAAGCAGATCGCAGCACTCAGAAGCGACATCGCGGCTCTCAAGAGCCATGTTGCAAAGGAGACTGCGCGAGTCAGGGAAAAGCAAGATGCCACATTTTCAAAGGTCCTTTCAAAGCTAAGTGCACCAAAAGCCGCGAAAAAGCCCGCGGGAAAGAAAAAAGCCTCCAAGCCGAAGAAATCCAAAGGAAAGAAGTAAAGTCTAGCTTCTTTCCCTATACTTTTTCTCCTGCAAGTCCTCCACTATGATATACTGGAGGGCGGTAGGCTGTCTCTTCGTACTTCCTATATACTTCCGTACAAGATATAGAGATCAACCGGTTGCTAGTGTCCCAGTGCGAGTGCCGGAGCGCTCAGAGGACTGGGTCATGATTTCAGAATGAAGTGTCGTGGAACCTATATGTCTCAGACAAGGTATGTTCGCCTGATTGGTATTGCTTTCTCGATCCTATTGATCATTCTTCCTATCTATTTCGCTAACACAAATCAGAATGGGATAATAGTCTCAGTAGTGCAAGGCTCGACTAACAATGAAGTTGTTGTGATCCAGCTTTACGAGCAGATCGACCAAGGATCAGCAAGCATGGTATCAAGAGGCATTTCTCAGGCTCAAGCTGATCACGCCGTAGCAGTGATCATTGACATGAACACTCCTGGCGGGCTCTTGAGCGATATGGTGACAATGATAAACGCAGTCAACGACTCGAGTGTTCCTGTATATACTTTTGTCGGCAATGACTCCTCTGCTGCTTCTGCCGGAAGTTATGTTGCAATGGCCACGAAAGCAATCTACATGGCGCCGGGCTCTCAGATAGGTCCTTCGACGCCTTACATAATAGGAGGAACGCAATTAGAGCAACAACATGTGCAAAACTATGCCTTAAGTTTGATGGAGAGTTTAGCACAGGCGAACGGGCGAAATGTTACTGCTGCGGGCATAATGGTGTCTAACAACACTGCTTACTATTATGATGAAGCAATACGACTGGATGTAGCTAACGGGCTATCAGTGAGCCTTCCGCAGACGCTTTCCATTCTTGGTCTCTCGGGTGCCAGCATAGTCACAATAAGCGAGAACCTCTCAGAGCAGACAGTGAGCTTTCTTTCGAATTCCACCGTTGATGGAATTCTGCTGTTGGTGGGGATAATAGCGATAGTTCTTGATTTTCTTCACCCAACAATTATTCTCAGCATTTCTGGCATAGTGTTGATTGCACTGGCACTAATAGGAGCAGAGGCAATTCAGGGAACAAGCTCAACGATTGCTGTGCCATTGATTTTGTTCGCGGTAGCAGCTGTGCTGATCGTGCTAGAACTCAAGACTGGACACGGCTTAATGATGTTCGCTGGAGTCCTAGTAGGCGTATTTGCCACTGTACTGCTTGCATACGACGTGCCGTACTCCCCCTCTCCATTTGGCGACATCCAAATCATCGAATTGGTCGTTTTTGTCGTGGTTGGAGCCTTGCTTGCTGTCTATGCTAGATGGGTTGGAAAGACATTGAGAAAGAAGCCGGTCACAGGTTCAGAGGCTCTTGTCGGAAAGGAGGCTCAAGTATACACCGAACTCAGTCCAGACGGCGAAGTGAGCGTTGATGGAGTTATCTGGAAGGCGAAATTGCTCAATCCGGATTTAGGCAAAGTGCAAAAAGGAAGTACAGTGATTGTCAGAAGCGTTTCCGGTCTGTCTTTATTAGTCGAACCGCAAGCTATAAAGGAAAAGCAAGAATCAAGACAATGAGAAAGAAGGTAAGTAAGTTGGATATTGAAACTGCTGCCATAATAAGTTTCGTCGTGATTGTGATACTCGCGATTTTTCTTTCTGGAATAAAGATCCTGAAAGAATGGGAGAGGGCTCCCTTGTTGACTCTCGGAAGGTTTAGGGGGCTCAGGGGACCAGGAATAATTTATGTTCCGCCATTCATCAGCAAGGTTCCATACATAATTTCAACGAGACTTCAGGTCGTTTCCTTTAGGACAGAGCAGACCCTTACTAGGGACAACGTTCCTGTCAATGTGGATGCCGTGATGTACTTCCAGCCAATCGACGTTCAAAAGGCAGTGCTCAACGCTGAGAGTTATAATACCGCGACTCAGCTTGCTGCACAGACGACTCTCAGAGAGACTATAGGAGGAGTTTCGTTCGATGATCTTCTTTACGAACGTGAGAAAATTGGAGCATCTGCAAGGACTATCATAGATCAAAAAACTGAGAACTGGGGAGTAAAAGTGACTGCAGTGGAGATCAGGGACATTGCGATTCCTCCTTCCCTTCAAGAAGCGATGTCAAGGCAGGCGCAGGCTGAAAGAGAAAGAAGGGCGAGAGTAACCCTTGCAGAAGCAGAGTTCCAGGCTGCGCAGAAGATGGTGGATGCCGCAAACCTCTACTCTGCGAATCCCAGGGCCATGGAGCTAAGATGGATGAACATTCTCTACGAACTCGGCCTTCAAGGAAGAGGAACGCTGATGTTGATCCCGACAAACGTTCCTACGGCAGGTGCTTCAACGGTTATGCCACCATACGGCATAATGGGTGTCAAAGACATTCAGGAGCTATCGCAGCAACAGGCGGCAGGCAAAACGCAAAGCGGGTCAAGCACTTCTAGCAATCAAAAGTAGCATCAAAGATTGGGGGAAGCTGCCTATTTTGAATAGGAGTAGTAGTTCCTCTTTCCTACTCTTTTCAAGAGGTGCTTCTGCCAGAGTATCCCAAGAGCTTGGCTTACCTTGCGGCTGGTGAAAGACTGGCGGGATACCTTACGAAGTCTCTCATTAGTCTCCCCAGTAGTGCGGGGATTTGCGAAAAAGTCAGTTCCCATGAGACTCGTCTCTATTTCTCTAATGACCCTCGCTGTCTCTCCCCTTCCGCCTCTACCCTTTGCCTTTTTAGTTCTTAGAGTTGTACTCTTCGCGACTATTCTCGGCTTTGATTCAAGTCGCTCCGCCACGACCTTCAAATGCACATAGGCATCAATGAGATCCTGGGGATTCTTGCTCTCCACCGAGACGGCTCCGAATTTCGTATTGTAAGATAGAATGTATTTCAATTTGAGAACTACCGAAATTTGAGAAGTACTTTGGATTCTAATTTGGGAACCCTATTATGCTGTTCGTCGCTGGCCACGATTGGTCAAGTAAAAGGCCTAGGAAATTTGACATGGTCCGTATTGTTCGCCCTGGGGCTCGAACGTACCGTTTCTAGGATTGGCCAAAAGCGAACTCACGACCCACAAGGTCATATTCGGCAATTGCCAGGATATGCACGAGGTCGCAACCGAATCAATTGACCTCACAGTGACTTCGCCCCCCTACTATAACGCCCCATTTGACTATCCTGATATGTACAGGGATTATGATGAATACCTAAAAATGCTCTCCCGCGTGTGTGACGAGTTGTACAGAGTCACCGAAGAGGGAAGAATCGCTTGCATAGTCATTGATGACATGTTGGTCGATGGCGAGAAACTTCCCATAGTTGCCGATTGCACGACCATTATGCGACAGACCGGCTTCAGATACAGGGACAAGATCATGTGGGTAAAGCCCAAAGGATACTCAAGAATCAGCCGGAGATCGGGCGTTCTGGTCCAGCATCCCTATCCCATGTATTATTATCCTGATAACATCCAGGAGAGCATACTGATCTTCCAAAAAGGCCGATTTGACTACAAACGAATCAAGGACATTGATAATGCGACGCTTGAAGAATCCAAGATAGACAGTCGCGCTTTCAATCAAAACGAATGGAATCTGACCGTGTGGCAGATAACAAACGTGCTTCCAACCAACAACATTTTAGAGAAAGGCATTGCCGCTTTCCCTGAAGAGCTTGCATCGAGACTAATCCAGCTCTTTTCGTTTGTCGGCGAAACAGTTCTGGATCCATTCCTTGGCTCCGGCACCACCGCAAGGGCCTCCGCTTCTCTTGGGCGTGATTCCGTAGGATATGAATTAAACTACGCCCTGAAAGAGAGGATACTCACTAAGATTGGCTTCAACGACTCTGTCAAGATCTCGTCAGAACGTAGACATGATTGCATTGCTCCGTTAGGAGAGAAGGACTTGGACAGTCAAGCAGTGTCAGTCAGGAGATTAGGCGGGCGTAGCTTGCGCTAATCTACTCTCTTTGGAGAATGCGCACTTCACAAGAAGCATTCTGTTTGAATTTTTCTGCGTCTGCCACCGATCCGACGATTGCACCATAGTGCATCGGGATTGCAATCTTCGGCTTGATTTTCTGCGCCGCCTGCACTGCTTCATCTGCTGTCATGACGTAGGTTCCTGACACGGGAAGAAGGGCGATGTCAGGTTTCAGGTTCTCCATCTCGGAGATCAGATCGCTGTCACCCGTGTGATAAATTGTTACGCCCTTCTTTGTCTTGACGATGTAGCCCACTTTTCCATCAGCTTTCGGATGGAACGGCTTTCCAGGCTCTCTGAACTTGTTCACGTTATACGCAGGCACCGCGTGGACCTCAAAATCTCCCACTTTGATCCTGTCTCCCGGCTTTACTATCTTCACCTCTTTGGGCTTTACTTTCGAGAGTTCGTCCTTGCATGATGAGATTGCGACGACTGTGCTGGTCGGCTTGAGCACCTTCTTGAGATCTTCAGCATTGCAATGATCAAAATGTTCATGCGACAACAAAACGTAGTCTGCTCGCACCTCATGTCCAAGCTGGAAAGGGTCTATCACAAGAGTCTGATCTCCATCTTCTATCTTGAAACCGTCGTGTCCCAACCAAGTGATCTTCACTCCATTGTGTTCGAACATTCTCTTTTTATCGCCTTATCCGCAAATTCTTCTTGCAAGAGGTTAAAAAAAACCTTTCTTGGCAGAAATGGGTTCTTCTCGCTCGAAATTGAGCTCTCTTCTGGAAATATGGATACAGGTATGAAGACTTATTGCCTAGTCCGAACACGAACAAATTAGACTTGCAATCGGCCGAAGGACCATCAAACGAGAACCATCTGAACGCCTTATCTTCTTTGGGTCTTTCCCAGTACGAGAGCAAGTGCTTTCTTGCGTCGCTTCAAACTGGTCCATCCACCATAAATCAGATAGGGATTGTCGCGGGAGTGCCGCGGACAAAGGTTTACGGCGCCGTCAGGAAGCTTGT
>DAIDAB010000120.1 GCA_027310845.1 bacterium
ATTGAAGACCAACTCCAGAATGTAGATCTTCCGACTTCTCCTAGTTCCTCAAAGCATACGATTTCATTAATCTAAAATAACTATATTGTCCTAAATCCACTGGTGTATCAAATACTTGTTTGGCCTGGTTGAAATGACAATAGCGTGATTCAACTTTCAACCAAGAACATTGTTTAGTGTCTTACTCGCACCTCGAATCAGCGCGGTTTTCGTACATACCTTCAGAAATGCCCGTGGCTAACCTATTGGATGTCAATAGACTGAAAAAGAGAGAAGGTCTGGTTCTAAAGACCCTCTATTTCCAAGCTTTGCTTCTTTTCCTATTTGTTGAGGCCATATCGAGTAGCTATCTTCACGATGATGAAGATTACCAAGGTGACGATTATGAAAGTTATTACAGCAACCGCAAAGTCTCCAATCCCGAAAACTTGTTTGTTAACAATAGCTGAATAAGTTGAGAGGTTTCCTAGTCCTGGAGCCGCTAACCCTATGATTGGCATGATCAGGTCCTTGACGAGAGCGAGAACGACAGCTCCAAGATATACACCTAAAATAAATGCCACCGCAAGTCCCAACACCTTGTACTGTGAGAGGAACGTCATGAACTCGTTTCGCATTCCCTTCGGTGCCGCAGCAGCAGGGGCTGGAGTAAGCAATTTTGTGATCTTTCTAAGTTCCGCAAGTATTTCACTATCGGCTGAAACAGTTTCATCAGGCAATTCTAATTTCAGAATTTTTGTAGCTTGACCCGCCTATAATCCTTTGTTTCTGCAGATGATATTCTCATTAAATTAGAATGCAGGACGAAGGAATGCAGAAGTCGGCCTTCCCGGTCACGATAGAGGACTCTAGAAGAATACTTTACCAATATCGTGTCCTTTCTTGACTCGCTGGCTTACCTTTGCTTCGGAGACCCTGTTATGTTTGTGACATTTGCTGCGTACACCTATATAGTACTACACTCCTATTACACACTAGCGATAGACAATGGCAACAACAACAACAAGATCAATACCAACACCAACGCTGACACCAATCAGACCCGCAACAACCATTAGAGAACGCATTTCGCGTTTAGGCTCACAAATCCTGCAAGCCGTTTCACAATCTGTGTTCTACATATCACGGATCATTGGGATAGCCTAGCAGAAACCCTCTGAAAATTAGCTCGAGACTTGAGTAAGCAAATCCAAAGGCGTTCTTTTTTCTCCTCCGGAATCACGCGCCAGATGTAGCGTCCGATCGGGTAACTATCGAAGTTCTGTCTTTATTAACCGTCATTTAGGTTTCTTAATTCTGAAGAATCGGAGAGACTCTAAAGCGTTCTGTGTCCTTTTGGGCCGCAAACCCTCCAACCAATGATGAAGCATCTGTTTGCTACCCGAAAAAGGAACTCTCCTCCGAGAAGTTCTTCCTCAAGAGCATCTTAGTTAAGTCAGACTTGCGCTCTTGGCTTAGGGTTACTAGCGCACTCTTTTCTGGGTTGCGCATCCTTCCTCCTTCATTAAGTCGATCTACATCAGGAACTAGTTGGGCCACATTAATTACGAAGAAGGAATAGCTAAGGCGCTTCACTGACAAACGCATCTTCGATATGGTAAGAAGTGTGATTGGACAAGCAATGTAGACCGTATCCGCTCTCCGCAGCAGAATTGGAATGTATTTCCCAAGTAATCGTTGGAAAAGGCCCTGCCCATGACTGGCTTCCTGCCTATTCAAAGTGAGGCCAAAGTCAGTCTCAAGATGGTCGATAATATGGACTCTAATGATCCATCGCGATGCGGGAAGGATTCAATTACCTTTAGGTAGATGAAGTTCATAGTTACGTTTTGAAGGGCTATTTGCTTCATGTGGTCGGTGGCGGGAAAAAGACTTTTCACATCCTCCCGCTTTGATCTTCTGGATGATACCAGAGAATGAAGACTCGATTACATAACCATGTAAGAAGCAAGATTATGGTTGCATTAGATGTTGTCACTAGGAAGGAGGCACTCACAATTGTTGAACAATTGAAAGATCATGTGGCGTACTTTATGGTGGGCCTTGAATTGATAAACTCCGTTGGATACGGGATTGTCAGGAAGATAACTGATCTGGGTGGAAAGGTATTCTTGGACCTCAAGTTTTTCGACATCCCAAACACAGTCACCACCGCGTCGGCCTCCGTTACCAAATTAGGCGTCAGTGCATTCGACGTGCATGCTCTCGGAGGAATCAGAATGATGGATGCCGCTCGCTCCGCGGCTTCGGCTGCCGCAAAAGAGGCAGGTGTTGATTGTCCATTGATTTTCGGAGTCACTGTGCTGTCAAGCGTTGATCAAGAGATGTTCAATCACGAATTATACTTTGCAGGAGACATTCAAGATTACGTTCTTCATCTTGCAAAACTCGCAGAGCGTGGAAGGATGGACGGCGTCATTGTTTCCTCTTTTGAAGCAAGAGCCATCAAGGCAGCAATCCCAAATTTGAAGCTGATCGTAGCAGGAATCAGACCTGACTGGGCAGACCAGAACGATCAGTCAAGGGTTGTGACGCCCCACAGAGCCATCAAAGACGGCGCCGACTATCTCGTTTTGGGCCGAGCTCTAATTCATCCACCAAGGGAGATTGGCTCGCCGATTGATGCGCTCAGGTTAATTGAGGAAGAGATGCAACAGTCTTGAGTTCGACCCCAAGGATTTACTGATAAGTGCGAGAGCAAACCGTGATTTCATCGCTAATCAATTCAAGCAGATCCTTCCAAGAGAGAAACTCCTTGGCCAGTCATCTCTGGAACTGCTACTTTGCCTTGGGAATAGATGAATAAAACTATTCAATAGATTGGAATGGAGATGCGGCGACCGGGATTTGAACCCGGGTTACCAGCGTACTGTTCTCAAGTCTTGAGATTGGCAGGCTGATGTCCTAGACCAGGCTTTCCCGCAAATTGCTCAATTCATCTTTCGCAAGGCGCAAAAGATTGTTGAGGAGCTGCGTCTAGACGATCGCCGCATTGAAATTATCATCTTTTGACTGACTGATAAAACGGTTTCTGATAATCGTGCTTGTTTCAAGATGCACAAGATTCAATCAAATGTATGAAAAAAATCAACAACCCGTGTTCAAATAATCCTTGGCTCCACCGCCGCCTCTGTCAATGCCAGCGAAGAAATCTATCAATCAGCGGTGCGAGCCTTCTGAAGCAGTTCGTATACTGATGTTCTGACTATAGGGAAATGAATAATCAAGCGATCTGTATAGGTCTGGCTGACAACGATACCTCAAATGCAAAGAGACTTTCAAAGCTCCTGCAATAGAATCTCAAAAGCTTCGAAGTTCTGTCATGTTAAAATCCGTGCAATATCAAAGAAAGCTGGAATACTAGCTGCAATGAAGAAATCAATGAGATGAGGCGATCCGACAAAGGATCTTCACTTGAAGGAGCTGCTGCTCCGAGCACGACTATCGTGTTTGCGATCTCTCTTGCCTCTGCCAATAACGGGATAATAAAAAAAAGTCGGTCTAGCAAGCAGTGAAGAAGCTCGTGAAATTCACGTTACTAGTTCCAGCACTGGTGAAGGAAAGAATCTGGGTTCCAGTGATCATCGCATCATAAGTAGCGTTAGCGTAAACCTCCAAATTACCTACACCATAGTAATATGGGCCAGACATCGAATAGTTGTACCAGTAAAGCGTCCCAGCAATGCTGTATGGCGTTCCACAAGATATTGTGTACCAATCCATCACATGCATTGGAATATACAAATCCTCATGGTTCCCCAAGTAAACCGGTTGAATGCCACTAGAGACCGGGACGAGTGTGTAATTTGCGACCTGCCAGTATATTCCTATAGTAGCGTTCCCATGAGTTGCGACGCTTGTGATCTGAGTTATGGGAGTTGGTTGTGTGACCTGAGTCTGAGTTGTCGGATGCATTACAGTCTGAGTCACAGTGGTTGTCTCCTTCGATATGACAGTCTGAGTAATGGTGGTTAGTCCGTTCTGGAATACGGTGACGGTGAGAGTCGTTACGGAAGAGTCAGTTGTTGTGGAAGATGAAACTGTGGTAACTGCTTGATTTGCAACCACAAACCCAGCACCAAGCATTGTAGACAGTGCAATCAGGACCAAACCCATTGCAACGAAATGATGAAAAGGCATCTGTAAATGATAATGCTCTTCCGACTTAACTAGTCAGACTAACATTCTTCCATAGGGTTCTTTCAGCTTACCCTGAACGCCTTAGCATTGGTTCTTTCTACAGGTGAGGAGTACCACGCGCATTGTAGAATACATCAAGATTGAGATGTTTGCCGCAATAGGAGAAGCGCTTTTTTCGCCGACTTTTCGCATGGTTTGAGGTCCATGCATAGACTGGGAGCCCCGTTCTCCTGGCTCATTTTTCTATCTGGAGTGTTGTGATACCTGCTGCAGCCAATAGTATTTTTTGTTTTACCTTTAATGGGATTGTGAATCCGAGTAGCGATTCCAAAGTTGCAGAGATGAGGAAGAAAGAGTTAGACTGCTCTGGTGTAGGAAGCGTAAGAGATAGTTTGATCGCGACTAACTGTCATGAACATTTCTGATAGCGGATAGGTGAGGATCGCACAGTCTAAAGGCATCGGAAGAGAAACGCTGATGAAGAACCCGCAAACGACTACGGAAATCCCAAGAGTCGACCCGATGAAGTTGTCGGGTAATCCGCAGGGTTGCGAATGATTTGGATTCGCGGTTACGAGCCTCAGACCGAATGGTACCGTAGGATACCACTTTGGCCTTGGCTTAGCTTGACCATTAGATCTCTTCTTGTTTTGAATCAGGAAATATTCTTGCTTGTAGAATCTGTGAATTTTGAACAACCGTGTTACGTGGTAGGCCTAATATATGTCGCTGAAAACACGCTAGATGTAATCAGTGGGCCGGTCGTCTAGCCTGGTAGGATACAGCGTGTTGGGTGAATCCTCATGCATCGAGCACTTTGGCATGGTGGGGGTCCTGGGTTCAAATCCCAGCCGGTCCATCCACTGCACTTAGGTAAAATAGGAGGTCGCAATATAGGACAGTTGACCTTCGAATTTGATTGTAGCGCGCTGATTCTGCAAGTGTGATCCAGTCCATCCTGAATTCGATAACGCGGGTCACCGGTTCCAGAAGTGTAAGACGACTGTTAGTCTCCTTGTGCAGATAGTCTAAAAAGAGTCGAAGCATTGAAATCAAATCAGTGTGACCAAGAAATTTTGATTGATCATCTCAATGCTTATGTCCTTTCCGTGCAAGATCTTGACAAGTGCATTTCCTTTTATCGAGAGAAGCTGGGATTCAAAATGCAGGACAAGACAGATGATTTTGCCTACATGGTTTTCGGTAGTAGCGGACCGGGATTGGGTTTACTATCCGTTGATTCTGCAGTAAGGATGATTTCGCCTGAGACCCGTGCTCACTCTGATGCAGATATCAGAGCTGCTAATTGGAATTATTTCGCAGTCTTTGTTGAAGATGTCGACAAGGAGTATGAGGATCTGAGTGCGAAGGGAGTCCACTTTCTTAAGAAACCAACAACTCACGAGTGGGGACAGAGAATTGCCTACTTTGAAGACCCCGAAGGGAATGTCTGGGAAATTTCTCAATTCTTCAAGAAGTAGCTTTAGAGATTCTAAACATTTCTTCTTGCAATGTGTGAAACTATGGTAACTCAAACTAAAAGAAATCCAGTAAATGAGCTTGCCCTACTACGAGCTTGGTCTGATTGGAATTCAAAATCGAGATCAGATTACATGGAAGCTATACTTAGACTTTCCCGAGAAGATCGACGCCGGGATCGTGGGGCTTCGTGGGGATCGATTCAAGACATCTTCTTGCATGTCATTGAGGATTATATTTGGTGGTTCGAGAACGTCCCTCAAGAACGGGGAGAAGATCAGTTCGTTGCTCTTGTGGGACGCGACGTCAGTGAGAATGAATTAAGGTCTCTTGTTGAACGAGTGGGCAATTTAGTACGCACATTCATTAGTACGCTTAGTTCCGATGAAGACCTGGGACGGCTTTACCTAGTTCATGGAACAACTGGAAGCGGAAAAGAGTACACAATGACTACCTGTCCTGCAGATATTGTTTGGCACATGGTAGAGGAACAATTGCAGCATTTTGGGGAGCTGAATGCCCTATTCTGGCAATTAGATATCGACCCTCCAGTTCAAGCTTGGTTTAGTAGCGAGATGGCTTGGACTCGCTTAAAGAGAACTTATTTGAGCTGAGCTTGTCTAAGGCATTTCTTGCTTCCTAGGATTTGAACCCTCCTCCTTGTCCGTAGATTGCGAGAGGCCCTGGTTTTTCTCGAATGTTGCAAATCTTACATAGTGTATTATCAATGAATCTAGACAGGACCGAACCCAGTACACAGCGCTCAAGGGTACTAGAAGTTGACCTGAATTTGCCTATTTGTAGCTCATGGAACCCAGCCGGTCCATTTCCGGTCTATTCCATTGAAGAGTTCGCATCTAA
>DAIDAB010000121.1:0-260 GCA_027310845.1 bacterium
CCTTTGTTGAACCATTTGGCTACAACACTTGCGTCAACTACAAAGCCATCAATCATGGCGACGGCTCTCTCTTATTGCGTGAGTAGAATCGAATCCCGGCTTAACTGAGAGAAGTATGGAATCAAGTTCGCCAACAGCATTTTTTCGATCGTCCGCAGCAAGTTTGTGCTCTATTGCGCCGCGAAGCTCGCGACTCCAATTTACATTGCTGGTTCTCATCCGTTTCTTGAGCTCTTTCGGGACTCTTATCGTAACGAGTT
>DAIDAB010000121.1:270-6427 GCA_027310845.1 bacterium
TCTATACGCTGTATATACGTTCTTAAAAGCCTTATCTTGGGGGTAAATGGTGCTCGGGCACCCACATTGCGAAAGAAAAAGTATTGATCCAAAACAGACTTGAGGTTTCGGTATTTGAACATGGTAACAAAACTTCGAGTATTGAGCGTATAGGAGCCATTATTAATGTCGCCTAAAAACAGACATCAGATTGGAGTCTGGTAAACAATAACAATGGCTCGAAGGAACTTCAACGCATTTAGGGTTCAAGTCTTCTCGATTCTAGCGCAAATTGCTATTGCAGCTACTACGACTCGGGGTATTCTGCAAACTTAACTGCGTTTGTAATCCGTTCACTACCACCGCTCGTGCGGGAGTCCGATGTATAGGACAGTTTCTAGTTAGGGACTAGCTCCTAAATCCTTCTTAGAAGGATTGTATCGACTCCTTTTGCAGCTCAATGACTACTTGAATTCAGGCTCCCCGCCAATGCGAGCGCCTATTTTTGCTCCTTTGACATCCACTGGTGCCCGTCCCTGACGCAGCGATATCCTGTTACCCGCTCGCTTTTGTATAACCTTATAGATAAGTTATACCACCTTAATGGTATGACAGACGAGTCTTCGGCATACTCATATTCAAGGGTGGGCCCGAAAGGGCAGATTGTAATTTCGAAGAGACTAAGAGAAAAATATTCCATTCAACCAGGAAAGCAAGTAGAGCAGATCGAGACCAGGGGCGGAGTTCTAATCAAACCTGCGCCACTACTAGAGGACTGGAAGCGGCTTTCTGACAAAGTAGGTAGGAAATGGCCGAAGAAGGTGTCTTCTGTCGAAGCCATTCGGGAAAATCGCGAAAAGTAACAAGAAGCGGAATATGATCAAATGTTAGATTCTTACGTTTTGGATTCTTCTGTCTTGGTTGCTTCTTTGATTCCCTCGGACAAATATTACAAAGAGGGAACAATAGTAGTCAAGCGGCTCTTGGGTAGCGACGACGTCGTATATGCAAGCGCAATAGCTCCAGTGGAAGTATGTGCAGCCGTAGCAAGAAGAACCAAAGACAAAGTTAGCGCGCGAGAAACAATGGTGCAAATTTCAAAGTGGATTTCGCTTGGGCGTCTTCACATGTTGTATCTCAACGCCGGCCGTATGAGGCGAGCCCAGAAAATAGCGATTGAGTACTATGTGCGTGGCATGGACGCAATCATAGTTCAAATCGCGGAAGAAATGAAGATTCCGCTTGTGACATTTGATCAACCTCTTGCAGAAAGGATCTCGTCCATCGTCAAGGCAATTACTCAAGACAATCTCGCGGAAGAAATAACCCCTCTTGAAGAGGAAGAATCACATCCGTGACTTGTCTGAGTTCTCCAACCGGTGATTCGTATAAATTAGCATCTACGAGGGCGAATCAGCTTCTGATCTTGCGCTCGAAAGAGACTTGAACCCAAGGGGGTGTAGGTTTGAAGTGGGCTCGGAGGGACTTGAACCCACGACCCCCGCCGTTTTCTTGCCATAACCCAAGAAGGATCAAAAAGCAGTCAGAGCGGTGTCCTAACCAAGCTAGACGACGAGCCCGAGAACCTTAGGTGAAATGCTTCTTTGTGCGTTTGTTTAAATGCTTTCGGAGTACCCTGAATGATCCATGCAAATGTCTCAACTAGATATTATCTCGGAGTTTCCAATCAAGAAGCATACCGCTTATTTCAATAATGCGTCTTACACGCCGATGAGCACTTCTGCAATCGCCGCGATCAATGAAGCATTGAAAAGTTATGCGACTAGCGGGCCCAGCGACGATTACTACAAAGGCCTTAGGGATGGGGCGAATTCCGGCAGAGCAAAGCTAGCCACGATGATCAATGTGGAACGCGACGGCGTTGTCTTTACCGAGAGCGCAACGCAATCAATCAATCTTGTCGCAAATGGGTTGAATCTCCAAAAGGACGAATCCATAGTCACGCGAGGAGGCGCGAGCGAACATCCATCGAATTACCTGCCTTGGAGATATTACTGCAATAGGAAGGGAGTCAAAATTGAAGACCTTGACACAGATGACTTTGGGATTCCCGATCTATCAGTCCTCGATTCTGTCCTGAAACAAACAAAAGCAAGGCTCGTTGTCCTGAGTCATGTGACCTACAATCTCGGAACGATCATGCCTGCCAGCGAGGTTTCAAAGATTGCACATGAAAGAAACGCGCTCTTTTTTCTCGATGCCTCACAGTCGGTGGGTAACATCAGAGTCGACGCAAAGGAAATCGGGTGTGATTTTCTCGCAGGCACCGCAGCAAAATGGCTCTGTGGCCCTCTAGGATTGGGATTCTTTTACGTCACGCAGGAAGCTCTTGAAAGCCTTCAGCCATTGAATTTTGGGCCTAACGCGTGCACATACACACCAGATGGGAAGTTTGAGGAGCTCAAAACGCCGCAGAGACTTCAGGAAGGATTCAGGAACTGGACTTTTATCTATGGCCTTGAGGCAGCATTAGATCTTTGGAATGATTACGGGCTCGAAATGATCAGGAAAAAGAACCTTGAGCTGGCGGATATGATCATCGAGAAAATCAACTCGATGCCGAAACGTTTTGACTTCCTTGGAACTTCGCAAGATAATCTCAGAACAAGCATAGTTCCCGTGGCCGCAAACGATTTCAAGAGCGGGGAGCTCGTGATGAAGCTTGCAAAGAAGGGAATAGTGATCGCTGAGAGGGAAATTAGAGAGAAGAAAATTCTTCGGATATCTCCTCATTTTTACAACGATGTAGACGAGGTCGGTCGCGTTCTGGAAGCCCTTGCGGAGAGCTGAGCCCAAGTTACCTACAATTTCATCGTTTAAGGCCGTGGCAAGAAAATAGGTGTATCTCGTATACTTTCTCGTAGTTGGCAGCCTTCGCGCTTACTGAACTGTCTTTTCGGCTGGAGTGTCCTTTTTCAGCAAGCCTGATTTCCCACATCAATCTTTTGCATTCTTTGCACGTAGCCTCTTCGCGAGTGATAGGTCTTACTTCGTTTCCCAGCATTTGAGAATTCCAGGTACGTACCCCTGATCTACTTGCACAAAAAGACGTACTATCGGTTGCAGGAATATTTCGGATATCGCTGTACAATAAATAGTGTGCAAAAAGTCAAACCTACAGGCCTGCGTGCGATCGAAGATTGCATGTCCTCACATCGCGGTCGTCTCGAGATGGATACAGGCAAAGATTAATTGTAGTCCCTATTACTTGGAAGGCTGGTGCTTATGTCAAACGCAGATCTCGTTGCACGATTTGAGAAATCTGGGAAAATCAAGGGCAGATATGAGAGATCAGTTCCGATAGGCGGAGTGTTCAAAGTCAAGCGAGACGAACGGACAGAGCTTAGTCCATCGGTTGCGACGATCAGACCAATTGATGGTAGGTGCTTTGCGGAAGATGGGAGCCTCTGGTTGATAATGGCGCAAAACACTCTTGACTACACTCTATTAGGGCAGCTTCTGACTTATGATTATCTCTACAGGGAGGAACACAGTCACGACAAGCCTCCAAGGATGGCGCTTGTCTGCGAAAAGGGTTCTGAGCAAGTGGTGTGGCTATGCGGCAAGCTCGGGATCGATGTGTTCGAACTCGGAGATCAAGGAGCATCTCGTGTCGAAGCAAAGCTCCTACAATGAGGTCGCAAGAAGTCAATATCGATAGTGGACTGGAGGGGATTTGAACCCCTGACCTCTCGCGCGCCCGGTTTGGATCGAAACTTGCGAGGCGAGCGTTACTACCACTGAACTACCAGCCCAAGTGCGACCAAAGCTATTTTCTGAGCAAATAAATGAGTATATCCGTTGACGCTTTGGACTGAAATTGCCCTGAATTGGATTTGAGCGGTGATTCGAAGCACAATATTAAAAAAAGATCACAATTTTCAATTTGCTGAAACGCTAAGAAATCGGGCCGGTAGCTCAGCATGGACTTCTCTAGCCTTTCCGACGAGCTTGAGAGGTGCACTTAGAGCGCGTGACTGATACTGCTGACTGAATCAGAAATCACGAGGTCGCCGGTTCAAATCCGGTCCGGCCCATCCTCGACGCCCATAAGATTCTTAACAAGAGTCTGGCTATTCGAAGAGTAGCATTTCGATAAGGTTTGTATCCAGAGCCCGTCTTTTCGTCACCAAAAAGTATGTCCTGTCAATATCTGAAATACTGATTCGAAAAATCCTACAGGTCCAGCTCGTGGGGAGCTTGTCTTCAAAACGAGCGGCAAACCAACAAACCCGACCAGTCTTGCCCCCTTATCCCATAAGTCAAAGTTCATCCTTTCTCTTCTCACATGAAATGAACAGAGAATGAAAAAGCGTCTTGAAGTTAGAGATTTTTATCAATGTTGTTCATTGCCAAGAGAAATCCCACAGATTGTTGAAGCCAAAGACCTTCGAGTAGATCATTGCATCAGGTAGGGGTTTGATAACCTCTGACATAATACAGGCCGCGTCGTTCGGAATCAATATAGCATATTTCGCTCAATCTGAATTTTCTGGCTAGTTCATTATAAATTTCGTTGGAGTGCACTTCAACCACGCAGTCCTTCAGTTCCCCGCCAAACTCTGCGAGCTTGGATTCCCCTCCCTCTGCGTCTATCTTTGCGAAATCGTGAACCTTGTAAAGATGTTCAACCTTGAGTTCATCGTTTATACACTCCACGTTAAGGTTGTTTTTTCTAACATTCTTCACTAGAAGTTCAAACGCTTGCATGTCTGGTTCTATTGCAATCACCTTTTGTGCACCTTGGTGGATGTAGAAAGCCGCGGACTCTCCGCACCCTGCCCCCACATCCAAGATCACACCGTTCCTGCACGACGGCGGAGGCAAGTAAGCCCAATTCCATACCGGTAACTCGGCGCCAAGCATCATCGCCCATCTTTCAAGAAGTTCAATTTCGAAACCGAATACATTTGTGAAATAGTGGCCGTCCTGCTCTCTGAACATTCTTGCGATTCTGAATACGTCTTTCACATTCCAAGGTTTGAACTTCTTTCCTAGGATCATCCAAACAGGAAGGTTTCTCCTATTAGACAAGACAATGGTTGGAAGTATCACACTGGTCGCCCCTGGCAATTCATGGGACCTATGTCTTAGGTCCACTCAACATTTTGCAAGTGCAGAAATGAAATCTTGTGCGTCAAAGGGTTTGACGTGATCATGGTCACTTAGTGCCTATTTGAGCCTCTTGTTTATGAGCTCGTCGTATATCGATCTGACGCGCCATGCAACATTCGCTGGGTCATGTTCTTGCTTCAGGTACGAATACTCTTTTTCCCAGAGTTGTTTCATATTTTGATCAAAGGCGTACAGTATCTTGTCCTGACCCTCGATGTCGTGAAGTGGGAACTTGCTGTATTCTATGTATCTTGAGGAAGCATTTGTGATCACGGGCCTGCCGCAAGCAATCGCTTCGAGCGCGACCATAGAAATGGATCCGTAGACAAAGTGATCCAACACAACGTCTGAATCCCAATAGTAAGAATTCATTTCGTGATGCGCGATTGGCTGCAATAATTCAAGGTGAAGATCAAGGGAACGAGCTAGCTCTTTTGTTCTCTGAAGATCCTTTCCTTGCGCAATCAGGCTAACGGAAATTCTATCTTTTATCCTAGATAGAGCGCGAATAGCGATATCGGTACCTTTGACTTGCCAGTTTGCGTTGCTTCCGATCAAGACTTTCACTTTTTCCGAAGGTCGACTCCTTTCCATAGGATAGAAGAGAGATGTATCGACAGGATTTGGGATGTATATGGCATCATCGGAGAACTCTCTAGCTACCTGAAGAATGTCCGGCGTGCTCACGATTATTCTATCAGCGTTTTTCAGATTGTATTTCACAATTCTTCCAAGCAGTCCACGTTTGATCGTATATCTGAGGTCGCTACCATGTGCGTGTGCAAGAAGAGGCCTCTTGCGAAGCTTCAAGGCGATGTAACAGTCTTGCAAGAGATAATTGACATGGTAGACGTCGCCATGGGCTCTCAGGATCTTGTAAGCCATTCCAACTGTCTTGCTGAACAGACCTCTAGTTCTCTTGATGTACTTTGTTTGGACATTTGGGAGGTACTTGATAAGAGTCAACCCCACATTCGCGGCGTCATTTATCATAACGAGTTTGATTTCCTTCTAAGACTGCTGCGTAAAACGGTTAGAATCG
>DAIDAB010000122.1 GCA_027310845.1 bacterium
ACGTACACTGGATCAAAATTAGACAGTGCGATGGGCTTTCAAAGCGCATTTGGAAACTTGGGAGTCGTGCTCGCATTTGTTTTCTCCGCACCTATCTACTTGGCGCTTGGATGGAGAGGCCCCTTCTTGATCTACGTGGCTTTGGAGATTGCGGTGGTGGGGATTACCCTTGTTTCAATGAAGACCAGTACAGATAAACCTGCAGTGATGTCTAGTGTAGCTCAGCCAGATCAGGTGCAAGAAAAGACATACGCCAAACAAGCCAATGAAAACAGTCTTGCTCCAACACAAAGAAAGCTTCCGCTCGGACTGCCTCTCTTTTTTATTCTCACCTCGTTTGTGACAGGTGGATCCTACGCAATCTTTGGGAACTTCGGGAATCTGCTGCTCTTCCACAATGGGTTTGGGTTGAGCAACTCAAATTACCTTATGGCAATCTGGGTCGTAAGCGCATTCTTTGGGGCAATCCTGAGCGGAAGAATGACGAAAAAACTTGCAAGAATCAGATTACTTGCACTTGCCTATCTTATCTCTGGTCTTGCTGCGCTTGTCTTTGCATTCTCTTATCAGAACATTATCCTCGCAATCTCTTCTCTCTTGGTGAATGGGTTCACGGTTTCCATCACCTACCCAGCTACTTATTCTGAACTTGCTGCGTACCTAGGAGAGGGTTCATTGAGAAGAGGAGCAGCCTTTGGGATACTTTTTTCAAGCCAGATTGCAGGCTCTTCCGTACTTGGATTTGCTAGTGGATACTTGGCTAGCGGCTATGGTTTGCAGCTTCCATTTGTAATCGCGGGGGCTATGCTAGTTTCTTCCATAGGTACTGTATTCATTTGGGCAAGAACACATAAGTCACTTTCTGTTTAGATCTATTTGATTTATTGCTCATGATGACTAGAGCGATGCAAGCGAAAGATTTATCCCTTCATGCCTTTTGAACGCCAGGACTAGCTGACTCTCGTGGTAAAATCGCAGAGACTTCCCGAGTTTTGCCATAAAGGAAAACATGAAGATGATCGCATGCAAGTTAACATTTAAATGTTAGATGTAGGAAGAAATGGATATGCCCTCTGAACGCAAGAAAGTCGTCCAGACTGAACTAGAGGCAAGTGACTACGAAACTCTTCTTAGCTTGGCAAAGAGTAAGAAAATGACAATCAAGGAGGCTGCGAGAGAGGCTTTGCTGTGGTGGACTGCATCCGGGACTGACCTCACTAAGGACCCCCTCTTCAAACTCAAGCCTGTCGATTTCAAAGTAAAAGTAAGGTCCGACGAGATAGAAGCCTTCCTATACAAGAGGAAGTAAGCTCTTGTTGGTCTTTGTCGATTCCTCCGCGCTGAAGGCAAACTATGATGCAGGAGACGACTACCATAATTCGGCGGCCAAGCTGATGTACAAGATTGCCGCGAGAGAAACAGATGTTACATCCTTCATTACGACGGACTATGTCCTCGACGAAGCAGTGACCCTGACTCGATTTGCGCACAGTCATAGGAAAGCAGTCGAATTGGCAGATGCAACATTAGCGTCCAAATTCATGAGGATAGTATATTGCGATGAGAATCTCTTTTCGGAGGGGATGCAGATTTTCAAACAGCATCATGACAAGGAATGGAGCTTAACTGATTGTGTATCATTCGCAACAATGAGAAAATACGGGCTGAGGACCGCGTTCACCTTCGACGCGCATTTTAAGCAGTTCGGACTCGCCACTATTCCCTAGGTCTAGAGCAATGGATAGGCGTAGATATGAGATTTATCTTAAAAGAGAATCTACACGTATTCATTTATGGGGCAAAGATGTGCTCACAATGTGATTCATCAAAATTCGAATTACTGATCGAAAAGCGCGTCTACAAAGAATTCGCCGGCAAGTAGACGAAGTCGGCAGTTATCTAAGAATCTGAATCAGTGGCAGCTTGTAGCTTCACGAATTCTGATACCACATACCACTACTTTTCTCGTCATATCTTTTAGAACACTCCTTCCGTTTGGTCAACTTCCAAGCTGCGCAAGTGATCTCACTTTCGATCCTTTTTCTTATTCAGGCACTCTTTCACTCTATACTTTACAATCCTCTTCACTAGGTCGAATGGAATCGGTTCATCGAACGGAAACTGGATCGTACCCTTTCCTCCCTTGTACTGCGACAACTCTTTTTTGAATGCTTCCCTACCTGATGACGTAGGGAAGAATGCAATATGATTCTTGAACGCGGCAAAATGCACCAAGCTGCCATTTAGTTTGAATGTTGGTATTCGATAACTAATCGCTTCTTCAGCTCCGGGGGCAGATTCCTTAATTGTCTGTCTAAGTTTTTCTAGATTGTTTTGGACGTTTTCCGGAAACATAGAAATGTATTCGTCAATGGTTTTGATTTGCTTCCCACGTTCGATCATATTTGTTTTCTCACCTCTTTCTAGATTCCCTTCGAGCCAGAAAAGAACTCCATCAGCTCGGGAGCAAGAACCACAGGATCCACATCGTGGGTAGTTGTTGACGGGGTTTCTGTCAAGAAGAAATCCCTCCTAATCTAACAGGCTCATAATAGAGTAAGGCGAGACCCGATTTGAACGTCTTTGCATTTGTCAGTTTCAACCTATGAGTGTCTCTGGATAGTGGTTTACCACTACCTATCGTCTTAGGCACGACGGCAATCGCCAATTGATCAATCAGATCTTGATTCATAAGATACTGGGCTAAACTGACACTATCCACTACTCCTATATCCTTCCCATGCTTTTGTTTCAGTTCCTTGACCTCCTGTTCAATGTTGTCTTAACCACTCTCACACTATTCCATTTGCCCTACGGAACTTCTTTGAGGGTTCCAGAAAAGACGATTTTTGTTGAGTTTTCATAAAATCAGCCATGCGACTCTGATCCGTTGTCATGGGATCTCAGATATTCGACAATATTTGATAAGTGATGCGATCCAGACAATGTTGCTCGAAGATGAAAAGTAACAAATCAAGATGTCGTGTAAGTATCTCCTATTCGTTAACCTCGTTGACTTTGCACTACAAATCCTTGCAACAAGTACTTGTGCTTCTCTAGTCCTTTAAAATTGTTCCAAATTCCTACCAGCGCGAGCGCCTAGAAATCGCGAGCCACATCGCCTCGGCCCCTCTCTTCTTCAGCATACGCTTTGCGATCTCAGAGTGTGGAGAAGATACTTGAAGAGATTCTCAATCGTGATGATCGTATAACTCTTTCATATAGATGAATCTGATACGCATCTATTGTACGGAGAATGATCCCTACGATCCCTATTGATATTTCTAACTTAAAGAAATCGTACGGCCCACTGAAAGCGGTCGATGATGTCTCCTTTTCTGTGAACCAAGGAGAAATCTTCTCATTACTTGGTCCAAACGGAGCAGGAAAGACAACGCTGATCGAGATTTTGGAGGGTCTACGCAAACAAGATGACGGGAAAGTGAAAGTACTTGAACTTGATCCGTGGCAAAACGGTGAATCCCTGCATAAGAAAGTTGGAGTTATGCCTCAGAATTTCACTTTCGCAGACAAATCAACCCCAAGGGAGGCACTGAAATACTACTCCAAGCTCTTTGGTGTCCCAACCGACGCGGATCAGATAATCAAAGAGGTCCTGCTCCAAGATGCCGCCAACATACTCTTCGAGAATCTTTCAGGCGGCCAGAAGCAGAAGATGGGTTTGGCGCTCTCACTTGTGAATGCTCCAGACCTTCTATTCTTGGATGAACCCACGACCGGCTTGGATCCAAACGCGCGCCGCGCAGTATGGGATGTTATACGAAGATTGAAGTCCAGCGGCAAAACGATAATGCTCACGACTCATTATCTCGAAGAAGCCGAACATCTTTCTGATCGTGTCGCCATCATGAATCATGGTCACATAATTGCCATGGGGAAATGCGATGAAATCATCAGAACCTTCGGATCCGGCGAAGTCCTTGAAGTGCGTGGTAGTGAGATGCTTGCGGATTATCTCAAGAAGAACACTAAACTAAAGATCTCCTACGATGGAGCAGGCAAGATCAGCGTCCCACTGGATCAAAAACATGATGCCTATTTTGCTCTGGCTTCAATAGAAGAATCTGGCCTTGACTGGAGCGAGCTTAGAACAAAGCAAGATAGCCTCGAGGACATCTTTGTGAAGCTCGTCGGCGGAGTGATGGAGGAGCAAGGTGAAATCAAACATGTTGTTCCCTCCGTACAAAACAAGTAGAGGTGGAAGTGTATTTGGTTAATCTCTCAAGAATCGTGGCAGATTTCTCCTTCTTTGGGAGAGGGTATCTGCGTAACCGCGTAGGTCTATTCTTTGCTCTAATCTTTCCATTAATCTTGATACTGATCTTTGGAGCGATCTTCTCCGGAGGGTCTTCTGGACCTACTACTGTTTACGTACAAAATTTTGACCATGGTTCCGTTTCAGTGCAATTCATAAACGCGTTGAATAACACAAGTTCTCTTAGGCTAGTGCCGGTAAGCGTTTCAGAGAATTTCTCTTCCTACCTTTCATCACACTCGGCATCCGATGGCTTGGTGATACCCTCAGATTTTTCAACGAATTTTGCAGCTGGCAATAGTGTAAATGTGACGGTCTATGGAAATCCATCGTCATCTACCAGCGCAACTGTCAGTGGAACCGTCAGTGCCATAATCAATGCTTTCAACCTAAAGCGGGTTGGTGGCACGGCCACGATAGGCATGGTTCAAACCACTGTTATAGGACAGTCCTTCAAATACGTGGATTTTTTGATACCGGGTTTGATTGGATTCTCTGTATTGATTAGCCCGATGTTTTCGCTCGTGAACATCTCGGCATTATACAAAAAGACGAAATTGTTCAAGCAATTCTCCCTCACTCCACTCTCCAAGTCTGAGTGGCTTGTCTCCAAGATCCTCTGGTACATCTTTCTTGGCGTCATTTCCTTCGTGTTGATGGTACTGGCAGGGGAGTTGCTCTTTGGAGCACATGTTCTTCTTTCAGTATGGCTTATCCCGTTCCTGATTTTGGGCCCGATGTTCTTTGCATCGCTCGGAATGCTCGTTGGAACTGTGGCGAAAAGCGTCGAAACAGCCGGTGTCGTAGGGCAAGTGATAACTTTTCCTATGATGTTTCTCTCGGGTACTTTTTTCCCAGTGAGCTTCATGCCCACCTACCTTCAATCCATCGCACATTTTCTGCCCTTATTCTACGTGATAGAGGGTCTGAACGCAGTGATGATTTACAGCAATTTTGCGCAGGCTACAATTGATCTTCTCATTGTGGCAATCCTAGGAATAGGAACGTTGCTTGCCGCCGCCAAGTTGTTCAAATGGCGCGAAGATTGACAATTTAGGTGGAGTGATTCCCACATGCATCACTTTGCTGTAGCTTGCTTTTTCCTCCTGTATGCATCCAGTTGTTCGTACAGATAAAGTCGGAGAACGTGAGCGGCTCGTTGGTGGATCTTATACAGTAGATCAGCGGGCGTGTCAATTTCCAAAGCGAATTGAATGACGGAGCGAAGAACGACCTTGAAGCCGGCATCCAAGTCTCAAACCCGTAAGGAACTTTTCTGAAATCTGTATAGTCTGGAGCGCTTATATTAGCGACTCTAGAGGTCTGATCTATCGTGCTCGATGAATCATTCGAGAAGAAACTCACTTCCAAGAGATTTGAAGGAGAGTTTATCCCTCCTTCGTACTATGACTTGTGCCTCTCGAGCGTCCCTTCAACCATTGCATCGCTCTTCGGCATCAAAACAGAGAGGCCGGTTCTCCCTCTTGACTACATCTTAAGCAAGATTGCGACCGACGGCTCACAAAATGTTGTCCTCATGGTGCTTGACGGGTTTGGCTACGAAGCTTGGCTCAATAGAATCTCAGACGGCGGTTTCTTTCAGTCGCTGACTGAAGGGGGCCTCGTATTCCCGATTACGACCGTCTTTCCTTCGACGACATCCGCCGCGCTAACCACTCTCTCGACGGGCCTCACTCCACAGGAGCATGGACTCCCAGAGTGGCATGTGTACATGAAGGAGCTCGACATGATAATCGCAACTCTGCCATTCTCACCAATGGGGAAAATGAAACCCGACTCGCTTCTGGGGAAAGCAAACCCAAGAATCCTCCTTTCTAGCGACACAATATTCAACTCATTTAGAAAGTCTGGGATCCATTCGCTCTCCCTCTTGCCAGATGAAATTGCGAACAGCGCCTACACAAAGCTCTCATTGAAAGGAAGCGAGATCATCCCGTACTGGAGCCTTGCAGAATTTGCAGTCATATTGAGGAAGAAGCTAAGCGGTTTGCAAAGACGAAAATTCATCTACGCTTATTGGGATGCAATAGATTCGGCGGGCCACGCATATGGTCCAAACACCGATGAGTCAGACGCCGAGGTAGATTCGTTTTCTTATGTCTTGAATAAGGAGTTCCTAGGG
>DAIDAB010000123.1 GCA_027310845.1 bacterium
CTCCTATATCAACTCCGACTCCTCGTTTCTTACCGTTACGGGTGAACCAATTCTCCGCAAATGTTGAATTTAGAATGCCAAGTAAAAACTCTAGGGAGTAATCGGGATGCATCTGAAGGATCGAGAGCATTGACATGCCAAAATAAGAACCGCTTTCATCTAGCGTAAATTCAGGCGACTTGAACATGCCTTTGAATATTATTTTTGGACCGTCGAAATATGACTTATCTCTCGGCCATTGTAGCTGGAACCACTGGTTGGAGCCATTTCTAGTCTCTCGCCGCAAGTCGGTTATCGGTTTGAATTTTCCCAAATGCTTTTCTAGATTTTTATACTCCTGTATATCCTCACAATTTTGCTTAGTGATATATAAAAGATGTTTGTGAGAGTCTCGGAGACCGTACTTAAAGACGTCAGAGGAGTCTATATAGCTCTTCACAAATTTTTTCTCTCGGTCGTCTAACTGAAGAGCGACCAATTCCTCCTCGTTCACAACAAAAATCCCTGAGCCAAGCGGCTCCTTGACTAAATCTGTATGTTTTCTGGCAACCTTATCTGTACCCTCGACTACACCTTGAGAAACAAAATACTGTGAACCCAATTTCACTGAGCCCGAAAGACCGCCGTCAGTATTATCGAATAAGATCTTGCCGGACTGAAAAACTTCGGAATTCTTAAAAGTATGGATGCGCACGCGATCCGTTTCGAACGAAGAATTCAAATCTTCGAGCGAATCTATTAGATTTTTGTAGGTTAAGAACTGACTATCATCATTTACTTTTTCATATACCGCAACCATATGGTGACCTGCAACCGCTTCGAATACCTTCAATTCTCCAATATTTATAACTTGCCGGAAGATAAGCTCCTTTTTGATATGCTCGATTAACTTGGAAGACCCCTCACCTTGTATCCAATAACTAGGAGTAATAAACGCAATTGCACCTTTTGCAAAAACCAAATCGATGCATCTGTGTAGGAAGTAATACCAGAAATCCATTTTCCCTTTTTTATACTTCTTGCCCAGAGGAGATGCGTGGACTGTCTCGAACTTATCTTTGTTACCACGCTCCTTGATGTAAGGTGGATTGCCTATAACTATATCAAAGCTTTCGATTCCAAACATCCATTCCGGGTCAAACCATCCAGTAACTTTGTGACTGAAAGGATTCCATGTTGAGAGTGTTCTCGTTATCTCATCGCTTCCTCTTGTTTCAATCATCCGATCAAGCATCTGATTTTGTAGCTCTTTGAACTCAAGCTGTAGTCGCTGCCTTTCAGAATTTGTTGAGCTGAAGAACTGAGTCCTTAATTCTCTCAACTGCTCAATGCGCTCTCTATCCTTAAACAGGGTCTGTTCTTTGGTTCCGGGGAGTTCAATAAGCGTATTGGCAGTCACGAACTTAAAGTCGAGATTTGGTAGTGGTTCAATGCCTCTATTTTCCAGTTCATCATGGATGCTTTCCTCAACAATGAGTGTCAGGAAACATCGAAGTCGAGATATCTCGGTAGCTATGGGCTGAATATCTACCCCGAATATGTTCTCTCTGATGACACCGAGCTTCCTGATGTAATTAAAGTTTTTATTTGCGAACTCGCGTTCAATCACTCGTTTTATTTCTGGAGCAGTGTTTATGATTTGTTTCTCAAACCATTTGTGTCCGTCAGGATCAACTTGTTGCAAGATAAATACGATCTTCTGCAATGCACCAATTGGAAAGGCTCCAGAACCGCAGGCAGGGTCTAAAATCTTGATTGCACTTAGTGAGTCAATGATTTTCCCAAACTCATCATCCGCAAGTGGATTGGAGAGATTGTCTTCAAGATCGTAACTGATGACGGCGCGCAATTTGTGGTCATCGATAGATGTCTTATTTTTTAGGTAAACAAACAAACTCTCATCAACCATATAGTCGACAACGACGCGAGGCGTATAATAACTGCCCGTGCTTTTCCGAGCAGATTCTCCAGTCTCTGGGTTTATTTCCGCAAGTAGATTTTCAAATATTCTACCTAGCATTTCCGGATCGATAGAAAGTTCCTCATCAAAACTCACATTCTCGTCAATCGTGAAGTTATAGGTTTCTAGGAATGCGAAGAGTTCTTTAATCCATTCATCTGGAATTATTACTGTGTTGTGGAATATCGTCTGTTTACTCTCATTATAACTAAAATAATCGTCATAGTCTGGTGAAAACAAACCTCAATTTAAATATGGTATTGATGAGAAGTGTCCAGTCGCGAAAGTATCCCTACGGCTTTTTATTTGCTTATTCAGTACCTCAAAAAAAATCTGTTCGAGGACTGAGTGGTAATAATCTGAATACTTCTCTATTCCCTGTAACGATAATAGTTCTTTAGGCATTAGAGATGTGCCAGCAATACTCTTTTTTTCTCGAAGAAACCAACAAAAAATAACTCGGCCTATTAGACGAACAGCAAATTCTGAATTTATTTGGTCTTTTTCTGGAACGGAAGGTAACTGCAAAAGAGGTCTGTACTCTCTTTTGTTTCTATTGCTCCCAAATGCACCACCAACCAACTTGATGAAGAGGTGGGATATTTCGCGGTAGAAATCCTTGTTTACTACCTCGAGAGAGAAGCGCTCTTTTAAGTCGTTAAGGTCTATTATGTTGCCTTTTGTTATCAGATATTTTGTCGGTGTATTTACTTTGGCCTTTGGACCTAGGACGTAGGAGAATCGGCGTGGATTTGAAACCGTTTCCTTGATTCCTTTCTTATCTCGTGTGACCTGTGTTGTAATAAGTGAAAGTCTCCAATCGTCTGAAACGTCGGAATAGTATGCGATCAAAGCATGAGCTCTCGGATGATTCTTGAGTAACGCGTAGGACTGCTTTGACACCTCCATCCGGGCATGAATGGAGGATTCTGGTGTAGTGGCAAAGATAACTAAATCGAGTGAGGGAGATTCGCCAATCTGTTTTATTGCAGAAAAACCTCGTCTCATCTCAATGCGGGAATCGGTTAGCTGGAAATCCGGAAAACTCGAGCTTACATATTCTATAAAGTCCTTTTCGGAAAACTTGTTTTGAAGCAGATTACTCATGCGCGGTGTTCTTGAGTAAAGAGCAGAACACTAGAGGCTTTTTGCTCTTTACCTTGTCGCTCTAAACTGACAGAAACTTGGCGCTCCGGGGCTATTTCCATTATTTTCTTCACTAACTCATCTGCAGAGAGATCTACATCCTTTGATTCCTTGATGATGGTTTTGAGCTGGCCGTCCGAAAGGTCATCGAGCTCGCTTACTACTTGAATCAGGTCGTCGCAGTAGTTGCTGTGCTGGGTGCTGTCCTTAACGCTTCTAAGTATCCGCACCACTTCTGTTCTATTGCCAGACATTTGGGCAACGGGCGGTCTCTCAAACAGTCGTGTCTTAATTAATTCAAAAACCTGATCGAATTGATTGTCGGCCGGCTCACCCTTCTCGTCTACTGCCGCAACGAAAAGACGTAGTGCATCCTCTGTGTTTACCAATCGAGCATCTCCGTTTTCTTCTACGGCACAAATGATATTTTCTCCTTTCATACCGACACCGACTGTACATTTCTGCTCCTTACCAACCCGAATAAGTCTTGAACGCATAGGTAGTCGTCCGGCTTCGGCCATAAGATCCTCATTGCGCTTAGCAGTATCGTAGGCGTCCCTATGGGGAGCATCCCAACTCATTTCTTCAGAAGTTGCACGTGCGAACTCATCTTTGAAGAATGAGACGGGGTCTTCATCAGGAGTGAGCGTCCGAGAGTCGCTACCAACGACCGCGTTAAATATCTTCATCTTCAAGGTTGATATACCGCGGACGTTTACTTCCGCTTCGCCCAGGTCTGTTGGGAAGTAGTTGTCGATGTACAGCTTATCGAACATCTTCTTGCTGATGCGGTTTATGCGACCGACACGCTGTACCACCCGCGTCGGGTTATATGGGATGTCATAATTAATAATTCTTCCAGCGCGATGTAAGCTGATCCCTTCGCTCAAAGCGTCTGTGGCGACAAGGACATTGAAGTCGTCCTTCTGTTTCTCTGCTGGAAGCCCAGCATCAAAATTTTCTCTAACCTTGACTCTATCAGTTTTTGAATTTTCCGATGTGTAAACGAACGTAGGAATACCGGCAGACAAAAGAGCGTCACCTACATAATTGACCGTGTCAGCGTACATACTGAAGACAATGATTTTTCTGCTCGGGTCTTGCTGAAGGTGACCTTTTATATCTTGGAGAAGACGTTCCAGTTTTGGATCCGGCATTTTCGCATAGGTCGAATCGGTACCGAACCATTGCTCATAAAGATTTTTCAAGACATCTCTGTCGTGGGTAACATCATTTACGAAGTTATCCTCCAAATCATTGAGATCAACGTATGCGATTTTTCGTGCAGGGGTAGTAACTGTATCTTCAATGGAAGTTTCAGACTCGAGTGAGTCCGAAGTATCTTCGTCTGGTGTCTCGTCTGGCGAAGGTATGAAAGCTTTCTTAGAAATCGGTACCTTCTGTTTCTTCTCAGTCCACTCCAGTACTTTCTCGTGAGAAGCTATGACATTCCCAAGAGTACTCTTAAACGCTGCGCGCGAGCTTTCGAACCGCATGACCAATAGCTTACGCATGAACGATGCGACGTTCTTTTGCGCAGTACGGATATCTTCTAGTTCCGGATATTTCGCTATAAAATCAGCAACATCTTTGGCATAGGTTGTCGGCATGTACCGTGCTCCCGTAAGACCTTCTTTGACTTTCGAATCAGGCTCGATTTTTGCAATTGTATCGATGTATATTCCTGACAAACCGCCAAGTTCATATTCGCGGAGCACTGGATCAGTTATTGTTGCAAACTCAACACCCTGTGTCTGGAGATCTTCTCGATAACGTTTGATAGTCGTGAGATCAATGCGTGATCGACGGATAATGAGGGGTTCGATCAATCTGCGCAGTTCTGATGCAACCATGTCTCGTTCTGCATCTAGTTTTGTTTGCTCAACAGAATCTTTGACTCCCTCGGAAAGCTTTCGTCTCAGGCTCTTATATTGTCTCTCGAGTTCCATAAACTTGACCGAGAGGTTGTCGACGGTGCGAAGCGTCGCTGCGCCGGGTGTCTGGAACAATTTTATGAGAGCAAAAATATCTTTCGGATCGTTGTTGAATGGTGTTGCAGACAGAACCATCACTTTGTTGTTGGCGTGGCTTCGTGCAAGCTGATGAAGCATTTGATAGTCATACGTTTCTTCGTTTCTATATCGGTGAGCCTCGTCGAGTATGAGAAGAATGGGATCTCGTGAATTTTGATAGCGTTCATAAGCATCCTCAATTTTCCCGGTGCTGTACACGCGACAACCAGAGAGCCGGAATTCTTCTGCGTAGTCTTCCCACATAGACACAAGATGGGGTGGCGCAATAATGACAGGTTTGAGTTCATGGAGATTGGCAGCAACTGCACTTGCAATGACACTTTTACCAAGACCGACGACGTCAGCAACAATAGCGCCATCAAAGTTTTTCAGACGCACAAGCGCCATTTTTATGGCGTCCAACTGATATGAGTAGTCACTATATTGCCCCCTAGAAACCGTGTGGGGAGTAATGATGTCACTCGCGTCCTCACTCCAAAAAATCTCATGCAGAAGGCGGACGTACATTACGTATGGGCGCGGCACAACATTCATCCAGAGTTCGTTCTTAATCTTGTTCAAAAACATGTCTGATTTCCCTTTTTCTTGAACGGCAACATTTCGAGCATCATTCCAACGCCCCTCAAAGTTCTTTGAGTACTCTTGATATTTTGCTTCGCTATCTAGAACTTCATTCACTTCCTGTTGACCGATGAGGCCGTTGTAAGTGAAATTGCTCGATCCCATATACACGACGCCATAGGGTTTACGATGAACAATGTAGTATTTTCCGTGGGCGTGCTCATCGGTCATTTTTATTTCCAATGATCCATTCTCCAATTTTTCTTCAAGTATGCGATATGCCTGCTGGGATTCCGGCGCGTCAAAAATTGCCGTTTGATTTGCAAGTTTTTTGATTCCTTCAGCCAATGCCTCGACTCGTTTTGTTTTTGATGATGGGATGCTCCTCGGTTGGAACGGATCGAGCTTCATGGAAGAGTTTTTGGTCGATTCAATTATCAGATCCGGTATTGCGTCCGGATCAATATACGAGCCGACGAGAATCCGGACATGGAGCTTCTCTAGTTTCTTAGCGAGTAGCTCAAAGCCGCAGAGATAAAAATATCCTACTTCGATATCGATACCGGTTGTTTCGGTGTTGATCGCGTCAGATATAGCCTGATATAGGTTATTGTCTGGGGCATTATTGATTAATCGTTCTGGGCTCATTTTATTTAAAAATCCTTACAGATACTG
>DAIDAB010000124.1 GCA_027310845.1 bacterium
GACGAATGTTGCATTAGGGAGACTCTCCTTGATTGCGGTGAATTGGACGTATGGTATTGAAGCAAAACCAGCGACGCCTAGCCGAGACCTATCAAGGTGCTTCTTTGTGAGATTGTCCGCTACGCACTTTGCAGGATCGTTGTAATGCCACTGCACATCGCTCACGATTGACATTTCATGGGTTGCCGGAATGTGGTTGTAGAAGTGAAGTATGAGTGTTGGCTCGAAATCAAGTGGATAGATCAAGTAAGATGGAGAGATTCCTACATAGTTGCTAAGATAAGTTACGTTTCCAGAATTTGAGTTTGGAGCGTAAATGAGAAGACCTTCGAGGTTCTTCTCGCGCATCATTCTCTTGACCAGTTCTGCTCTTCTTTGATACTCTCTATCTGAAAATCTCGGGTAAAGATTTTGAGGCATTAGAACTTCTTGTCCAAGAGAACTTTACTTAAGCCTTGTAGAACTAATCCTAAGCGCAATTTTCAGATGTAAAATATCGCCGAAACGGAAAGATATTATGCGCCAACTATTTCCAATCTAAATCAAGAGAATTATTGCCTCAATATTCGATTCCCTATGGTTTCAGTCAACATTTTGATGTTCCAGCGAAGGATGCTTACAAATGGTGCACGAGCTACGAAACAGAAGATCTCGTGACGATGGGAGAGAACGGAAAGCGAAAGATACGTTGGCTCTCCGAAGATACTGTGATACTGACTGACGCGTTTCATGGAAAGAACGGACGAAGCATCACAAAACGTAAACTTGTCAGACTGTACCACGACGGACTTTTCTGGACGAATACCCACATCTCTGGCCCGAATAAGTATTCACAGTTTCTCTACCAGGTTGTGCCCGAAGGGAGGAAAACATCGAGATTGGATTTCACAGGGCTGCAAATCGAGTATGGTGACAAGCCCGCGCAAAGGAAGATCACATCGCTTGCAAAGATACTAGTTGTAGAGGATGGCGGTGCATGGAAGCTTTTGGCAAGAGCGATGGAGAAAGACCTCCTCGGGACAAGACGATCTTAATCCGAATATAATGCAAAGGGCGAAACACAAGAGAGCATCAGATGCCATTGGCGCAGATAATCGGGTATGCATTTGTAGCATACCCCAATACTAACAGGCAAAATATCAATGCGAAAAACAAATAGCGTGTTGAGGGACCGTGACCTTTTGCTCCGAACGTGCTGTTTGGATTCTCAACGGGTTGTTTTTCCTTATTCGGAAGCCTGCTTCAGAATATATAATTCGGTTGAGAATCACCTATCCGTACCAGAGTTTACATATCGTTGATTGTCACATCTCAAGTATCTAAGTTAGGGAAATTCACAGAAATAATTCCGCTTTGACGCTCGAGACAATTAGGCATCCATTTCAATCCAAAGCGTCCAGAATTGCAACCAATAGCAATCAGATCTGAATCTCCAATCCTCAGAGCATATAGGTGAATAGATCTTGTTAGGACACGCATAGACTTGCAGCTTTCGGATTCCGTTGAAATTCATGGTAATCGAGAGCCCTCTTCGGACATGAGGCGCACTGATGAAAAACTAAAACCTCTCTTAAAGCCTCAGGTGAGAGCCATTCTCATAAAGGGAGAACCCGGAACGGGCAAGACCACTCTAGCACTTGAGCTTCTGAGATTGCACGGAAAGGGAATCTACGTCTCGACTCGCGTTTCTCAGGAACAATCAAGCGAACATCTTCCCGAGCTGAACGCGCTGTTCAAGAAAGGCGACGTAATAGAGATCAGCGAAGACAATCCGTCGAAGGAATTTTCTCCTTACGCTTTCGAGGATTTGAGACTCTCAGACGCCAAGAGCGTAGTTGGCACCGTTGTGAGCGCCATCGACAAAATAGCTGACCCACTAATTGTACTGGACAGCTGGGATGCAATCGCAAACAAGACTGATCGAATTGAAAGACTGAAAGTTGAGCAATCTCTTTCGCTGATAGCTGTTGGCCGCAACGCAAGACTTGTTTTCATTAGCGAAGAACCCTCAATGACTACTACTGACTATCTTGTTGACGCCGTGGTCACTCTCAAGAACGATTTCCATGAAGGGAAGAGAATAAGGAAGCTTGAATGGAACAAACTAAGGGGGTCTACGATTCCACATTGGACTAGTCTTTATACTCTTCATGCGGGAAGGTTCTCGATCTTTGGCACTGTGCGCAGTGTCTGGCCTACGATTCCCGATCCGAAACCCTTCAAACCTATTCCAAACAGAGAGCTGTACTATTCGACGGGAATCCCTGACGTTGATGTCTGTCTAGGTGGCGGGCTGAGGAAGGGGAGTTTCCTGTTAATTGAATATGGGAAATACGTCGGGTCAAGTTCCATGAATCCAATCACAACCTCGATACGTTGCAACTTCCTTGCAAATGGAGGATGCAATGTAACGATACCATCTCCTGGTTTGAGCGCTGCAAAAATCAAAGAAACAGTAGTAAGACACATTCCCGAGTCATCGCTTGCCCCGAGTATGCGGCTCGGATTTTTCGATGCTTACGACGCAGATCCATGCTTCCTTGCACTAGATGCAAGCTCCCCAACAAGATCATTTGAGATACTCATGCGAGAAGCGCAGAAAATCAAAGGTGAAAAGAATAGGCCCTGTTTCTTCTCTTTTGGGGCCGAAACGCTCGAGTATGTTTTCTCCCATGAAGACGCATTCCGCTTCGGACAGGATCTTGTTCAGAAGGTGAGATATTTAGGAGATGCGCTGATGGCCATAGTGAGATATGGTTCTCCCTACACAGCGGAACTCTCCAACCTTTCTGACATACATGTGAAGCTAGATGCAATTGATGATACTCTCGTAATGCATTCGTTGAAACCGTGGTCGCAGTTGTTCAATGTACACTATTCGTACGCGACTGGATTACCTAGCGTTCGCCTAACTCCGTTTGTTTGAAGTTAAAATTCCTTATCAACAGGGTTGAGCGATGCCTACCGACACATTCTCAGAGGTCATGGGAGAAGCTGATAGGAAAGTCATGACATGCATAGATGAGGCGTTGAATTGCTATGGAGAGAGTGTGAAGCAGGTAGTCTATTGGAATTTTGAAAAGATGTTCAATGTGACACGAGAGAAGATCCCAACCCAGCCAGAAAAATTCTCTGACTCCCTTGCGAAAATGTTTGGAGGTGGAGTTTGCATTGTTGAAAAGGCGATCGTGGATCACGTTGCTTCTCTCTCTGGCCTTTCCGATATTGTCAAGTGCGACCTGGCAACTGCCTTGAAGAAAGGAAGAAAACATTTCCAGACTGCGGGTCAGATCTGACCCATGGTTCTTGAGCTTTGGACTAGATCGAATTGTGTCTAAGACCTCAGGACATTACGCCTGTGCATAGACACAAAAGTGGAGATTGACTAACGTCTTCTTCTTCTTGATGATGCTTCTTGGTTCCTTATTTGCGCACAGACTGGGCAGCTCATTCGTTGATTTTCATCCATCTGCAGTCTTACCTTATGCCGGGAGCATACCTGCTGTTGCTGCCCTTCGTCACTTTTGATCATAGTCTACATGATTTCAGGTGCTATAAGAACTAGACTTCGACATGGCGCATTCTCACCTCAACCCTGTCAAATGGTGCGATCATCGTTTTGGAGAAGGCAAGAGTTCTGGAAAATAAACCGAGACTTGGGTTCAAACTCATTCAACCAAGAAACCACACCGACTACTTTGTAGATTGAAGCTGAAGGCGCTTATGGCTTCCTAGAGGAATTCTGAATTGTCGTGTTTGACCTGATTTGACAACTTTGTTAGCAATCATTAGCTAAAGCATTCTTTGGATTCTAAACAAGGTGTAGGAGTATGGGGTTCGTAGCCGAGGCTCTTTGGCTCATAAAGATCAAGCGTTATCACGATGCCGCGAAACTTCTCGAAAAGCACCTGACCGACCAGGATCTGAAACAAAGTTCGAAATCAAGTCTGATGTCATGGATAGGCGAATGCTATCTCAAGGCAGAAGACCGCAAGAACGCTGGGCGATGGTATGAACTTGCCAGCAGGGCTGCCTCTGAGTCTCGGGATTTACCCGAGGCCGAAAGACAGAACCGAGTCTTGAAGGAACTCGAGGAGGCCATGGAATGCTACAAGGCGGAAGATGATATCGCGGGAATTGGAAGGCTCGCTTCCTTGAGAGATTCCTTAATGCGAAGGCCTAGCAGTTCTGTTCAAACAGATGGCTGAATCCCGCTTCCCATCAGCGCGTTAAAGGTTAAAGAATAGCCAAACGAGATCCTTTGCATGCCAGCGCGCGAGGAAAACAAGGTAAACTGGGTTGAATTCAGGTCACTCAAAGATCTATTCACCTTTGTGGTTACGAAATCTATCCCAGGACAGCAATTTGTATCCCTTTTGAAGTACAAAGATCACGTGTATACTTACACTCCCCTTGATGAGGGAGTGATGATATTCTTTACAAAGGAAACGCCAAAATCCTTGATCTATGCATGGGATTCTGACAAGGATGAGTTCGTGGCTTTGCCCAAAGCTGACAGGACGAGAATAAACATCATCGTGCAAGATGTGGCTCAGGATACTCTCGTAAGCTCAGTATTCTACAAATGAGGGAACTCGTCCCCACAAATCAATTCTTTTTAGCTGTCACACTGTAATGTTCCTGTTTTGGGGGTCAGTTCGACAACAGTATAGTCTTTGAGCAGTGAAAGCAGCTCCAGTCTTTCGAATTTGTGATGCAGGATTACCTTCTCATCGCCTTCCAATGGAAGATAGCTTCCCGTTTCGACTTTCTTTGATTTCAATCCTTCCTGCGTCAGTCTCAAGGCCTTCTCCTGCGCGGGAACCTGGAGATTCACAAAGCCCCTTTCTCTTGTGATCCTTGCAATTTCTTTGAAGATTCTCTCTGTGTTGTCCGTTAGTGTGTGATGGACGACCTTGATTGAGAGCGCTGCGTCGGAGAAACCGGTGCCGTACGGGTATTGAAAACTCAACATATCCCACACTTTCAACTCGGCAGCTTTCTGCCGATCCTCTAGAAACTTTTACGCCCGCGCGATCGCAGCGCTTGAGCAATCAAACCCGCTGACTCTATACCCTTTCTTGGAAAAATGTGCACTGTGCCTTCCTTTCCCCGATACCAGTAGAGCCACGTGTATTTACTCAATGGCAATCTCCACACATTCATAGCTTTTGACCAACTGTTCAAAGCACCTCATCTAAGAAATCAAGAAGAAGCTCGTGGAACTCATCGGGCTTGTCAAGATATGCGGCATGACCCGCGCCCTTCAATATAAGCAACTTCGAAAGGGCAAGTTCCTTCTTTAACTCTCTTCCATATTCCTCCAACGGAAACACATCATCCTTGTCTCCCCAAATTAGAAGCACTGGCGTTTCGACTTTTGATAGCTCTGACTGTTCAAATGAACTGATTGATGGGCTTACCAAGACAAGTGCTAAGACTGCTTCAGGATGGGCTATTGCGTAAGCAAGAGCAAATGCACCTCCCATCGAGGGCCCAATCAGAACCATTGGATGAGATTTGTCTCCCGTGCCAAACTGCGCAAAGACTTCTTCAAGAATGGGAACGTACTCAGTGATACTTGCTTTTTCAACTTTATCTGATTTTGAGCTATGCCCTGCGGGAAGATCAACTGCATAAACTGCGAATTCCTTCTTCGTCAGGACGTCAAGAGTTCCGAGCGAAATCCAATTGTCCAGTGAAAACGCCATTCCGTGAAAGAAAACAATACTAGGTTCGCCTGCCTCTACCTTCAGATCCTCCACATTGGACCAGTACCTTATCGACAGGCCTTTCTCCTTCAAGAAGGAGAGCAAAACCCATCTCGAGCTATCCGTTGGTTCGCATGTACGGTCTTCTTCCGTTCATGTTTTGTTCTCCATCCTTCGCATTTCTGACCTTGTTATCATAGAGATAGTCCTCGTCCAAGCGTTTTCCGCCTCCTTTTCTGAGTATCCCAACGCCCTCAACATATCCAATCCGTTATAAAGCGCGATCGCCCCAAGAGCAATTTCCCTAAGCTCTTTTCCAGTCCTGGGCCTCGTCCTGATCTCTGATTGTATCGCATCAGCTATCATCCGCTGCATCTTTTTATTTATTGTAAGCCGCTGCTTCCTCAACTCGCGGTTGCGAGAGGCTTCGGCGAGTATCTCGACAGTCATTTTCTCGCTTCCTCTTGGATCATTGACCTTTGACTCTTTGTAGAAAGATCTCGCCGTAGCTGCGATGTCGCCTCTTGTCCACTCGTGATGCTTCATCAGTCTTCTCA
>DAIDAB010000125.1 GCA_027310845.1 bacterium
CAGATGATGTTAATTTCTGAAACTCGTAGAACACCGGCATTCTCCGCTGGAGAGGTGCCGTAATCTGGGACGCGTTGGCTGGAGACGTGTCTGTCAGAACATATGACGCAAAGAACTATTCTTCCATCCGATTTGGATTTCAAAGACATACGTTTAGGTTTTTGAGAGTGCTTGCTTCAGCAAGTTTACCCACTTGTTTTCTATCGGGATATTGGCTCTTTGAGCTGTTGTCCACAAGGTACTAATGAGCGTCAGTGGAACTTGTAAACTAAGGAGACAACTTCTATGATTACGCGCTGGACTACTTGAATTCGGCTTCAGAACAGTGACCTCTTACCAAAGAATTATCCTAACTAATCAGGCGGACTATGTGCTAGAACGATGGAGCGATCTCGCGAGCAAAAATTCTTATCCTCTCCTCCGTCTTCCGCGCGCCATCATCTCCAAAATAGCATACAAGGTGTTCCATGCCTGCATCTACGAATTCTTGGACTGCAACGGCTACTTTTCTTGGGCTCCCTTGAATTGTGTGAAACGGCTCCTGAATCATCTTTTCACCATCTTTCAATATCCTGACGAGGTACCTCCCCGATCTTGCGATCCCTTTCTTCTTGCTCCGCCTACTTCTTCTGCCTTTGGAAGCGAGCTTCTCGAGAAGTCTCGAGCCTTCGAGAAATTTCAGCGGGGGGATTCCCGTCGGATGCCAAGCGTCTCCATACTCTGATGCCCTCATCAAAGCGGCCCTCGAAGCCCCCGCAATCCATATTGGCGGGTGGGGCCTTTGCAACGGTTTGGGCAGAAAGATACAGTCAGAGAAGTTGAAAAACTCCCCGCGAAACTCCGGCTTGGCTGAAGTCCAGAGCGTCCTAATCACTTTGAGTGATTCATTTGCGTATCTTCCACGATTCAGATAGTCAGCATTTAGATACTTGAACTCGTAAATGTCATCTTCGCCTCCGCCAACACCCACACCAAGGATCATCCTTCCTTCCGAAAGCACATCCAATGTTGCGACCTGTTTGGCTATATGGAGGGGGTTTCTAAGAGGCAGGGAGAGAATTGAGGTACCTATTTTGACAGATGAAGTCCTGGCAGCTATATATGAAAGCGTAGTAAAAGTCTCAAAAATATTCCCGTATGGGTAGGCAAAGGGCTTAGCCATGAGCGTGTGATCTGTTGTGAAGATGGAATCGTATTCTAGTTCCTCCACAAGAGTTGATACTCTGATCAACTCGCGTTTTGATGGCGTTCGTCCGTAATTTGGAATCGCTACACCGAACTTCAAGGACACGATTCATTGTCTATTCCCTAGATCTTTTACAATAGGTTTTCCCTTTAACTCTGGTCGCGTCGTCAATTGCCTTCCAATAGGCGTTGGGACAGCGGTAGCGTTCCCCATCAATTTACCCTAGAGTAGGCAGAACTCACCGGATTCGAACATAGGACAAGTAGTTTTGTCAATATGTTCGCTTCCTAGTCAGAGAGTCGATCGGTCTTAACGAAACCACCGTCCTCGACATTTGGTAAATAGCTGCAGTTCATCACAGCGTAGAACGCACTTGAATAGTATACCTGCCAGGCTGGAGCATACTTTAACAAAATGCGATTTGAAAGCAAGAGATAGAGAAGAAACTGCTTGCAACGCAGCCAGGCGATTGAGCTTTCGCGAAATTGTCCTTGACAATTGTGTTACGACTGGAGGCTATTGGATATAATTTGTGTTTATCCGTAAAGTATTTGCGATGTATATCTGTGCGAGTTGAGGTCCTATTGAAATATTCAGTCACTAGTGTAGTGAATGAACAACCGGTATCGTATTAGGGCGACATTTGAAGCACTACCGCAAGAATGAGTATTGCTATCATCAAAGCCAGATTTGCAAAGGATAAGATACGGCTCTTTCTTCTTACGGCTCTTAATCCTTCAAAGTCCTTCTCGCGCGCGAGTCTTACTATTTTTCGACCGTAGTATGCGCCGTGAGCATAGATTAGGATGATCAAAATGACAACAAGAACGACCTTGACGAAAAGAACGGTGGCGCCGTAACTTTTGAATGAAAAGAGATCTCCAAAAGACGGAAGATACCAGGTAGCATTGTAGATTCCGGTCAACACGAGTATTGCCAGTATTGGGCTGGTTATTTTGCCGAATTCCTTTGCGATCTTTCCAATAATCTGTGTCCTTTCCGATTCACCTTTCGCAAAAACGCGTGACGCGGGCATGACAACAAGCCACATGAAGAAGGAGCCTCCAACAAATAGCACTGCAGCAAATAGATGCACCCACAGTATAGCGATGTTTAGAAGCGACAACTTTGTATTTCCCAATGGTTCTGAAGCAAACTAGCCGAGCTTATCTCTGAGTTCTGATGCTGTCTAGGCATGATCAAATGCGTTTAGGCGAGAGTTCTCTCAGGTCAAGACAAAGCAGCATGCCGTGTACGACGCACTTGTTTTCTTCACGCGCGCGTCTCAGTGGTCTGAGACCGTATTGGCTTGTAATCGCCAGGTACTGTTCTGAAAGACACATTCAATCGGTTCCAGCCGTTGATTGCAATGACGGCAAGAGTCAGGTCTGCAAGTTCCTTCTCGCTGAAATTCTTTCGCGCCGCATGATATACATCATCTGGCACGTGGCTGTCCGCCACAAGAGTAACAGCTTCAGTCCAAGCTAGGGCAGCGCGCTCTCGATCGGAGTAGAAAGGGGACTCACGCCAAGCAGATAACATGTAAAGACGTTGTTCATTCTCTCCGGCCGCCTGCGCATCCTTGTTGTGCATGTCGAGGCACCATGCGCATCCGTTCATCTGGGAAGCCCGAATGTCGACGAGGTTCACAAGCGACTCTTCTAGTCCGCTAGAGCGTACGTAGTTTGCGAGGTTCAGCATAGCATCACGAACACCCGGCGCAACTTTACTGTAATCTAGTCTTGATTTCAAAGTGTATTTCTAAGAGATTGGAAACTAAAGGCAGTTTATACGAATTGCCGTTACGTACATCATACTCTTTTGTCTCAGTGATTCCGCAAGCTAGTACTCACTTCCAATCCCGAAAATGTTAGGGATAGCAAAGTAATGTGAGCTGAATCTGCAAGTCACAAAGACAGAAAAATAAAAGATATGAACGAATGTTGAATTTCAGAGCTTCAATTTCGCAAACTAACGGCAGACACGCCAATTCACTGCGAGATCGAACAGCATGGACTAATAAGAACGCGCTGAGATTTGCTAACAGCCTCACGAACTCACAAAGGTCATTTGTGTGACTGATCGCACACATTCAAAACCAGGATGTTATAGCGACTTATGGAGGATACCAAAATTATTCGGTTACATTGGGCGAATTTCGATTCGAGGCAGCGCGATCTTTCGAGCAGTATCCCGGAGTCTCTTGGTCAGTACTTCAATTCTGTCAACCCATTTTACACTTTCGTAGCAATCGTGACCTTTGAAAACAAGCCTCATAGGACCGCCCTTGGAGGCCGTGAGGTTATTTCCAGATTGTTTTAGCGCAATCATCGTCGTTTTTCTCAACGCGCTCCTCAAACTCATTCTGTACGTGTATTTTCCTGCACCGAACAGAAGGAACTTGGCACTGTTTCTGATCCCTGCGATGCGTAATATGCTGGAGACAGGAACTCCTTCCCATAAGACATCCTTCACCACCCAACCTTCAAGACATCTAAAGTCCTCTGATAATTTGGCTGTTGGATAGCCACGAAGTTCATTGAGCGAGAAGTTCAAAGGGTTTGCAACGGCTCCTCGTACAGCGAGCTTCGAAACTCTATCTTTGTGCTTTGGTTCCTTGTGTTTGGGCAAATACTTCAACTCCTTAACTTGAGCTTGTTTCGAAGCTGATTTTATCCTGATTACCCGAGAGATAGGATGCGATTGCAACCCAACGATTCAACTTCTTGCAATTGAGAGATTGTTGAATCTTGCAATGCTCACTCGTGCTGCTGACGCTCCGAGCAAAATTTCTTTCAGAAAGAAAATGAATGCGATGAGAATCAACCATCCAGATAAGCCCACAATGATCTCAACGATATCGGAACTGTAAGCGAGCAAGGTCAAGTCCCCGCCTACACGAATCAAGTTACCCGCAGTAAGAATCCCCAACGGCAAAAGAGATATCTTCGTTGCGTCGAGCTTCTTGCCAGTGACTGATGGAAGAATCACGGGACCGTGAGCCAGCAGCATTGTTCCTATGAAACCGACAGCAATAGAGTGTATGAAGGGATCGTAAAGATCAATCCGCATTGAATCGGCAAAGTAGATTCCTGCAAGAATCACGCCCAAGATTCCCCAAGCATACGCCACTCTAGTGTGAGAAAAGACGTATCTTTGGAGTGGCTCTTTTGATTTCGAAAGTAGCTTGAAATTCTGACTCTCGGCAAGCAACACGGTAAAGAGCGTCACAAGGAGAAGCGTAGAGCCAACCAAAAGCGCTATCATCTGGGCTTCGAAAAAAGAATCTAAAACAGAGGAAAGCACAAACAACGCGACAGCTGCAGCAACTAGGACAAAAGCTAGCCCGAACCTTCTTGTTGCTGCAGGAGTAGATGTAAATCTCGTCAGTTCCACTCTTTCCCCGAGAATAAACACCAAGGGGAAAAATAGAAGCAGCATGATAAAACCAGAATTACCCGCTGGGAGCGAGAATGCAGATAAGATTGCTGCAGCAGCAAGCGAAACTGCTGAGATGATCATAAAATAGAAAGGAAGCTTCACTCCAGTTTTGTTCGCAAGCTTGAAAAGAACGAATATGAACGCAAGACAACCAGCAAAGAGAAGCGCTGCTCCCAAGTATCTCGACCAATCTGGACCAATCGTGTAGCCAACTATTTCTGACACGACGCCAAGCGAAATAAGTGGAACCATTGCCAGAGGTGCTGATGATTTTTTCAAATCTGGTATGACAGTAACTCCTGCGACCCGCTCTGCCATGACGATGCATGCAAGAAAACCAAAGACCATCAGGACTGGATGGAGACCGTAGACATTTTCGAGTATTCCTGTGCTGATGCCGTTATCGGCCATCATCCTGAATATTCCATCTAGCAGCGCAAGAATCAGGAAAACGACTGAAACAGCAATGAATATCTTCGGTTTCTGCAATTGAAACTGTTCATCCTTATTTTAGAAGCCGAGTGTTTCGTGAGCATTAGCACTCATCATCTCAGGGCTCCAAGGGGGGTCGAATAATACTTCGATGTCAACTTTGGTTATTCCATTCACGCTCTTGCATGCAGACGTAATTTCATCGGTGAGCCATGGTCCAACTGGGCATCCAGGAGACGTGAGCGTCATTTTTATTTGCACTTCGCCTTGGTTTGTGACTTCAAGAGCGTAGATGAGCCCAAGATCAAGGATGTTGAACGGAATCTCTGGATCGTAGCAAGCCTTGAGCATCTCCACTATTTGCTCCTTCAAAGTTGGCTGAGACAAGAGTCTCTGCGGAGAACTAAACTCCAATCCACTTCCAGTCTTTCTTGAATGAGACCCTAACCAACTAGATGAAATCACCCTGCAGTAGTTTCTGAGCCACTTCCTCGTGATCGGCATCGTTTGGAGGCGGTGACACAAGATGCAACACTTCCATGTCGGTTAATGCCCTGATTCCCCGCTTTTCTCCTCTGGGCACGACAACCAGATCTCCGGGCTTGACATCAAACTTTCTCTCACCAGCGACCACTTCGCCGTTACCATAATGCACAAGCAGCACAAGGTCAATACTCGGAGTGTGTACGGGAATGAACTGTCCTGCTTTGAAATAGGCGAGAATCACTTTGTAGTCCTTTGAAGTGAAAACAGGGACGGGCGAGAACGCGCTGTTATCCTCAACCTTCTCCTTCTCGAAGCTTGTGAACACAATGTTTGAATGCTCATGGACTTTCTTCTTGAACACCTCCACCCATTCTGCAGGTCCTCTTTGATAGGCCTTGTATGAAGAGAAATCGAAGTCTTTCCGTTCATGTTTCATGAATTGGACCAGATGAACGGGTTCGTGATCATTGACTACCAAAAGAGCTTCGCCAGGGGTCAGTTCTTCAAATATTTTCATTATGTAAGAGTGCCTTGCGGGTGGGTTGAGAGACCTCACGTCTACTACACGTTCCTTTTCTTGTGACTCTGTCATGTCGAACATTAGAGTAGATTGACGTGATATAGATTAACCCTAAAATCTTCGGGACTTCCTCATAAAGTCGATCGGTACCAAAACATATGGCTGACATGAGACAAATGGAGTGTTAATGAGCTAACG
>DAIDAB010000126.1 GCA_027310845.1 bacterium
GGCATAGAAGCAGCCGCGTGGATGAAGGCAGCCAGACCAAATAATAGGAAAAACACAATCATTAACCACGTGGAAATCTTGGATGGCATTTTCATTTGATACTCGTACAGTTCAGTATATCCTGCCGAGATCCCAGAAACATTGCCATTCTGGGGCAGATACGTTGAACTGTATCCCTGAGATGGTTGCGTAGCTGTGCTGGGAGATAAGAAATACTGAGGGGATGCGTAGTAGTTTGTAGGTACCAATGGCATGAGATCTCCTAAAGTTGTGTTAGCCCAGAAATATGGCGTGGGTGTGAAGTCATCAGGATACATCAGGGCGTTGGGTCCGCTCGTTTCTTCGAGACAGCCACAAGTAGTGTTTCCGATTCTGATAAACCACTGCTTCTTTGATTCATCTCCTCCTGCCGGACTGGGATACGGAGTCGGGACGGTGAGCGTATAAATTAGAGACCCTGCCCCGCCGCTTGAACTCGAAAGCTGGGCTCTGTACCCTGCGATGAAAATCAGAATGTATGTTGGGGAGTACATATCGCGAAGCAGCTGCATGGATGTATGCGGGTCAGACATTAGGACGCGGCCTATCTGCGCTATTTGCGTCTCATTAATGGTCGCATTGTCTGCGAGTGATGTCCTATTGCCCATGACTGCTATCCAGTATCCATAATCCCACCATGCCACAAATGTCGAATTTACAGGAGTCTGTCGGATAAACTGGAATGCTTGGAACCAGTCTTGACTTGAAGATGTGAATGCCGTCGCACCATTGGCTACGCTTACTGGAGTGTTTGCACTGGCAAACCAACCTGAATGACTGAGGTCATAGCTTCCCGTGCTACCAAAGTTTGCGGGAATGAATACTGGTATCGAGATCAGCACTATCATGAATACCGCAAAAATTACTTTGACTTCGCTTCTAGCCTCATAGATGCGTGATTTCTTTCTGGTGATGGTTGATACAGTAGGTCTAAGGATTGCCTCCGAAATCTCAACTAGGCCTATTGCTCCAAGAACTCCGAAAGCAAGGGTAGAATAGACCATCAACCTCGAAAATGAAGACGCAACATACACTCCGGTGACACCAAGAAGAAGGGCAAAAAGTGATTCAATCCCTTTTCTTCGCAGAGCTATGTATGCGCCGAAGCCACCAAGTAAAATTAGGACAGCGTAATCAGTGAAGTACTGGCTTCCTGTTGGGATGGCCTGCTCTGCGACAGATGCAACTAGAGGATTCGTTTGCCTGTACAGAGAATCTATCACAGTGATGTACCTGCCTGATACCCCGCCAACTGTTCCAAAAGCAAGGGCAGTGAGCCCGCCGAAAATGAAAATCAGAAGTACTTTGATTAGGTTTCTAGTATATGTGAGAGGATCGCCATACTTACGTAGGGCACTTGCGACAAGCGTGAAAGCCCATGAAGCAAGAATTGAAAGCCCGATTACACTGGTTATGATGCTGATGCCAGGTCGGGGTGTGGCAGCAGAGATCAGCAGCATTATCCCAACCATTACCGATCCTCCATATGCAGTTCTCTGAAGATCAATGCTCTTGATGAAAGGAGCGACAAGGAATAGGAGGCTGAAAATAAGTATGTACTGATCACCTCCTCCCCAGGAGATAATGGCATATCCGAACATTGCACCTGCAATTGCTGCCCTTGCTACTAGTCCCTTTGATGAAAGTTTAGCATTATACATTGTCAGAAAGAAATACGACCCTATAACTGAAAGGAACAATGACAAGGGTTCTGACTTGAACCATCCAAGGTTGCCTCTCTCGAGTATCGGTGGCGACACTGCAAACACGAGTGCTGCAAATATTCCACCGGCCCCATTTGTGATCTTCTTCACAAGGAAGTAAAGCGCTATGCAAGTGAGAGACCCTAACAGCACAGGTAAGAACACAAGATAGTCATAGTAGCTCATCGGAATGTGAAGGACTCCATTCAGGAAGAGGTATGTAAGAGCCCCAGTCAGCTGAAGTCCTACTTGACTTGATGCAGCCACATCTCTTCCGTAAGGCCACCAGGTTTGAATGTCGTGCCAATAGAAATATCCTTGCTGATCATGGCAAGCGGCTGTGGATGCCAATGCAGAGGGGGAGCAGTTTGCAGGATTGTTGAACAAAGCATAGTACAATCCGTGCTGCTGAGTTAGCGTGACCACATGCAATGAAGCGTAGTAGTCAAAATAAGGATCGAACTCGTTCAGGTACCATCCATAAAGGGCAGGGTAAATCCTCATGAATAACGCGATCACAAAGATTATCGACAATGAGAGGAACGCAATTGCGCTGCGTCGTGACATCACTGGTCGGTAGAATATCGAACGCAGGCTTGCGAGTGATTCCCTAATGCTCATCTGCGAAGGGTCGCCACTCAACGCAGCATGTATAAGCTTTCTGCAGTCTGGCTAGTGGTTTTCTTGTTGTAATTGCTGAATATATTCTCTATAGGATTTGGCATCAAGGAGTACTTTGGACTCCGCATCATAATTCGTTGGCTTGATCTCAAGCATCCATCCGTCACCGTATGGAGAGCTTGCAACGACTTCGGGCTTTCTTGTGAGTTCAAGGTTTGACTTCACAACTATCCCTGAGATAGGCATGTAGACATCAGAGACTGTCTTGACTGACTCGACTTGCCCGAACACATCTTTTTTTGAGAATTTCTGATTTTCCTGCGGAAGTGTGACATACACTATATCATTCAGCATCTTTGCTGCGTAATCAGTGATGCCTACTCGAGCGTTTCCATTTGGGTTTAACTTGAGCCACTCATGATCCTTTGAGTAATAGTATTCTTCTGGTATGTCGAAACTTTCTTTCTCACTCATTCGAGAATATCTACCACCGGAGCTCCCGTTAAGAGTGTTCCTGAAGGTGTTTAAAAACCCAGGTCTCGTCATTTAGGAAATACGCTTGTATCCGTATTTCGTGGTATCGTAGAATGGGGTAGAGACCACGCAAGCGGCCATATCCGCTTCTCTCACTTGAATTGAAACAGTATTACCGACATGCGAAAGCTGAGGACGAACGTAGCCTATCCCTATCCCTTTTTTGAGTGTTGGCGAGAATGTTCCGCTTGTCACTGCGCCAACTTTAGTGCTGGCGAGCTTGATCTCCTGACCATGCCTTGGAATGCCGCCGGCAAGCATCGAAAATGCGATTCTTCTCCTTGTGGTCCCCTTCTTGAGTTGCTCTTCTATGAATGCTCTTCCAGGATATCCCTCCGCTTTTTCTATGTTCACAATACTCTCAAGAGCAGATTCGATGGGTGTGGTACTCTCGTCGATATCGTTTCCATAAAGGCACATCCCCGCCTCAAGCCGAAGAGAATCTCTTGCGCCAAGTCCACATGGGAGAACACCTCTGTCCTTACCCAAACCCAAAAGCTTTTTCCATATCTTTTCCGCTTTATCTGGAGCGGCGATAGGCGTATCCATAACCATTATCTCGAAACCATCTTCGCCAGTGTAGCCCGTTCGAGACACAATGCACCTCACCGCGTCAAGTTTGCAGCTCGCTAGGGCAAACCGACGGATTGAATTGAGATCCAAATCACAAATCGCCTGCATTAAGCTGACTGCGAGTGGGCCTTGAAATGCAATCAGGGCGGTGTCATCAGAGATGTCTTTGAGTTCGACAGCAAGCGAACCCATATGATCTACCAACCACTTCCAGTCCTTCTCTCTATTTGCTGCGTTGACGACTATCGTATAACTTACATCAGAATATTTGTTTGTAACGGTGTCATCAATTATTCCACCCGATTCATTGCATATTACGGAATAGAATGCGCGGTTGTTCTTGACCTTCGAAGCATCGCTCGGGAAGACATTATTGAGAAACGATGTGGCGTCCTTTCCTTCGATTGCGAATCTGCCCATGTGAGATACATCAAAAAGTCCTGCAAAATTTCTTACCGCATTGTGCTCATCAACAATGCTTGTATACCACAGAGGCATATCGAATCCGCCAAACTCGGTGATCTTTCCGTGTTGCCTGTGGTAAGAGTAGAGATGCGATCTTCTTGCCATATGGTAACTCGGACCTCGCGTTGCTCTATTTAGGGTTGCAGGAGCCTCTAAATAGCTTCGCGAACTTGATGTCTGGAACCGACACCAGAAAGGATTCTGAGCAAAGGGAAGTGAAAGCAATCAGCACATTTTCCAATTCGATCGTGATTCCCATTAGAAGCGAAAAGCGGTTCGGAAAATTCGATCTCTGCACTGTGATCAAGAGTGAACTAGAAAAACAAAAAGTGAAGCTTCAAAGTGGAGATATTCTTGTGGTCTCTAGTAAGTTTGCCGCAATGGCTGAAGGTCGATTCGTGAAGCTTGCAAGTGTCAAAGTATCAAGAAAAGCAAGAATGCTTGCAAGTCGCTATCATGTTGATGCTCCTCTTGCTCAGCTTGTGCTTGATGAATCAGAGGTGATTCTTGGTGGAATCAGAGGATTTCTGCTCGCTGTCTCCAAAGGAATCCTCGCTCCCAATGCGGGAATAGACAGGAGCAATGTTCCGGATGGGTACGCCATACTCTATCCAAAGAACCCGCATGTAAGCGCTGAAAGACTTCGATCGCATCTACTACGACGCTTTCATTATTCCAACATGAAATTCAGGTTAGGCGTTGTGCTATCTGACAGTAGAGTTACTCCAACAAGACTCGGCACAATAGGTATTGCGATAGCTGCCGCCGGCTTTAATCCTGTAATGGATTTCAGAGGGTCTACTGATCTCTTTGGAAATACACTCAAAGTCACAGTCAGAGCAATTGCAGATCAACTTGCCTCGAGCGCTCAACTAGTGATGGGTGAGGCCGATGAATCTGTTCCTATCGTGATCATACGAGGTTGCAAGGTAAACTTCACTGGTGAAAAGGCAGCACACCAAGATCGCGACCTATCCATGATCATTCCCTATGAAAAATGTCTCTACATTCAAGGGTTGAAGAACTCGTTCAAGGGTTGAAGAAGAGATGTCTACTGTCTCATCTGCGACTTCGAAATTTCTATAGAGTAATCGTTTGATGAAAGCCCCTTGCCGCATGATTTACATTTGTTCTGATTAGCCTTGATGACATCCTTGGCAGATTTGAGATCAAAGCCAGTGTAGATAACGACGCCACAATTACTGCAAACAATTTCAAGGGGCAAACGACCGAGAATCTCCTATTCGAATCGGATCTAGGTTGAAATCGCAGGACTATATCGCACTTCCGTTGTCAAAAATACTGGGAGTTTGAAAAAAAGGGATTAACGAGATATGCGTTCAAAAAACTATGAATTAGGGTCCGGTTTCACCCTAGTAATTGCAGAGAAACCAGACGCAGGCCGGAGAATAGCAAACGTTCTTGGGGAAACAACACATCTGAAAATCAATAATATCGAAATTCAAGACGTGAGGAGTGCATTCGACGGGAAGCATTATGTGATCTGCGCGGCATCGGGCCATCTCTATGGTATCCATGATCGAAATAACAAGAGGTCAGTATATCCTGTGTTCGATGTTGAGTGGCTACCGCTAAATGCCATTCTTTCCAAGAAGAGGGGAAAGTCCAGATCAAGGTTCCAATTCCATTTAGCGTCTGGCACTGCGAAAAGGATTGAGACAATCAGAAACCTTTCAACTGGTGCGCAGATGTTCATTCATGCTTGTGATTCCGATCTAGAGGGCGAAACCATAGGGTTCAACATACTGAGATATGCCTGCGGCGTGAGCGAATGGAATCAATGCAAGCGCGCAAGGTTCTCCACACTCACAGTGCCTGAAATCAGAGATTCATTTTCGCATCTTGAACCGATCAAGGAGTGCATTGCCCAAGCCGGTTGCATGAGGCACGTCATTGATTTCCTTTGGGGGGTAAACCTGTCAAGGGCTCTTGCAGGAGCGTATTCAAAGTCTAGCCGAGGATACCACAATATCACAATTGGAAGGGTTCAGGGCCCCGCTCTTTCATTTGTAGCCGACAGAGAAGTAGAGATTAGAACCCATGTTCCTGTGCCCTATTGGAGAATTAGCGCGTTACTGTCCAAGGATGGAGTCTCTTTCGACGCGATATATGAACAGACGAAAATAGATATCATGTCAGAGGCCCAAGCAGTGAAAGAAACGGTCTCGCAAACAGGGAGAGCCAAAGTAAAGTCAGTAACAAGATCTGCCTCTGAAGAGCAACCGCCCTTTCCATTCAATCTAAGCGATCTGCAGACGGAAATGTTCAGGCATCATGGGTTCACTCCTTCAAC
>DAIDAB010000127.1 GCA_027310845.1 bacterium
CGGCGGAGGCTACGGTCGCGCCAGGTTTGACCGAGCAAGCTCTTCTTTCAACCGGAATAAGGATTGGAACGTTGGTAAAAACAAAGAGTATGGCGCAGTTTGTAAGCAGGACACAAGCAAACGGGCTCCATGTCATTGACGTTTCAAAGACTCTGACCAGAATAGATGCAGCCGCGAAATTCATTTCTAGGGCAGAAATAGGAAGAGTCGTAGTCTATTCTGCGAGAGAGTATGCAAAGCCGCCGATTGACAAGTTTTGCGAGGCGACGGGAGCAGTGGCTTCAGGCGCTTGACGAAGCTTCGAAACTCGGGATTCCTGTTGTCGCTATCTGCGATACGGATAACGTGACAGCGAACGTGGATGTTGTCATCCCGGCAAACAACAGAGGCAGGAGTGCGCTTGCTGCTATCTTCTGGCTTCTCGGACGCTACGTCCTACTGCACTCGGGAGCTCTTTCTTCTGACCAGCAAATGAAATACTCTATCAAGGACTTTGAGACAAAACTCATCGAAGAAGAAGAGGAAAGCGAAGGTTACGAAAGCTCTTAAAGCGTTAGGCGTTGTTTGTAGAACTCTGATAATTGGCGCTTGAGCTCAAGCCATTCGCGAAACCCTGTGGTGGCAGGATCATTTTATCCTGCCGACAAGGAGGATCTTTCAGGATTGATACGGGAGTCATTTCTAGGCAGGATTGGTCCGGGCAGGTACCCTGAGACTTTGAGTTCTGAGGGAAGTCTTGTTGAATGTTTCATTGTTCCGCATGCGGGTTATGTCTACTCTGGTCCAGTGGCCGCGTACAGCTATCTCAGGGCTGCAGAGCTTATAGGAGCACCTCGAGAAGAGCTTACAATAATAATCCTCGGGCCGAACCACTACGGGATCGGAAGCGGGGTTGCGCTCTCACCAAGCAAGTCATGGAGAACGCCTCTTGGCGAAATTCGCGTGAACAGCGAATTATCAGACAAGATTTCTAGAAGATGCGGGCTTGTAGATTTCGATGAGATCTCCCACTCGAGAGAACACTCAATAGAGGTGCAACTTCCTTTCATCCAGGATGTCTTTCTAGACTCAAAGAAGATCTCTATCGTTCCAATCTGCCTCATGCTTCAGGATCGCGAAACGATGACTGAGGTAGCCGACGCAATACATAGGTGCCTAGCAGAACTCGAAGACAAAGCCAACTCGTTCTTGATTCTTGGTTCAAGCGACTTGACTCACTATGAACCTCAGGAAAGTGCGAACTCGAAGGATCGCAAATTACTCTCGGCAGTGGAGTCGATGGATGTTTCAGAGTACTACACCGTTCTCGAGACAGAACAAGTCTCGGCATGCGGGTACGGAGCGATCGCCGCCGTGATGCATCTGAGTAAGAGACTTGGCAAGGAACAGGGAATAGTTCTCAAGTACGCGACGAGCGGCGACGTGATCGGGGACAAATCTTCCGTGGTGGGATATTCTGCGGTGCATTTTGCATGAAGTTGCCTTCCGGCCGAGTCATCGCAAGCGCGCCTGGCAAGATAATTCTGGCCGGTGAGCACTTTGTTGTTCATGGGTCCTATGCAGTCGCTGCAGCAATTGACAGAAGGGTAAGAGTATCAATCTCCAAAACTCCAGGTCACGAATCAGAGATTGTCTCGAACAAGCACAGATCGCTCGTCTTCTCGGATGATAATCGTTTCAGCGCCGTAAAATCAGTACTACGGAGTGCAATTGACCAATACGGCAAACCCAGATGGAACTTCAAAGTTGAGATCCACTCAGAGATTCCGCCAAACTCTGGACTAGGGTCCTCAGCAGCAACTTCTGTAGCCACATCTGCTGCGATTGCATCTTTTTTGGGGAAGAATCTATCGACCGATGATGTGCTGAAACTGGCAGCTCAGGGTGAAAGGTCAGTACATGGCAATCCTTCAGGTATCGACACGGAAGCAAGTCTACTTGGAGGAATCTTCCTTTTCAGCAAGAAAAGCGGGGCGAAGCCGATTCCAATCAATCGTGCTCTGCAATTCCTAGTCGTATTTTCTGGAAAGGCGCGAAGCACGTTAGACCTGATATCCAAGGTGAATCAAACGCGCGAGAGGTTTCCTGCCTCGTTTGACAATCTTTTGCAGACGGCATCATTCTTGAGCCTTGAGGTTGCGGATGCAGTCTCAGATGGAGATCTTCCATACCTTGGATCGCTGATGAATCTCGCACAACTTTCGCTTTCATGGATTGGAGTCTCTACAGGCGATCTTGACGAACTTATCGAAATGATACTTGTAGGTGATGTGTTCGGGGCTAAAATCACCGGGGCCGGCGGAGGAGGAAGCGTCATAGCTCTTCCCAAACCGGAAAAGGCGGAGTCATTGCTCCAGCAAATACTTGCGAGATACAAATCGAGTTTCATCACATCAATTCCTCAAGAGGGGTTGCGATGGGAGAACTAGTTCCTGTGACGCTTCTCAAGCTTGGAGGAAGCTTGATCACCCACAAGGATGTGCCACTATCTGTCAATTGGATTGCCCTGAAACGGGTGGCCAACGCAATAAGCGACTCAAGATTGCCATCGAAGAAGAGACATCTTGTTCTGGTTCACGGCGGTGGATCATTCGGGCATTACTACGCTGGGAAATTTGGACTCTCGGTGGGGCCCAAAGCAGTACCAGCAATCTCGATAGCGAAGACAACTGAATCGATGATGGAGCTACATTCCGCCGTATTAAGGGCTCTTGTCAGTGCTCGAGTTGCGCCCGAAACAATTCTCGCTCAGGAGCTAATTACACGGAATTCGAACCTGTCTGCCGCAGGCAAGAGAAGAATCGGAAGTGCATTTGTTCAAGGCCTTGTTCCAGTGTCCTTTGGGAACGTAGGAGAATCAGAAGGAATGGCCCGTATCATTTCTGGCGACTCTATATGCGAAGCAATTTCGAGAACTCTCAAAGTCGATCGGGTGATCTTTGCAATGGATGTAGACGGTATCTACTCTTCCAAGAACCTTAAGGGAAGTATCCTAGAGAGCATAAGAAGAGAGGACCGAATCGAAACTCGTAGTAGATTGTTTGACGTCACTGGAGGAATAGAATCCAAAATTCAGCTTGGTTTCAGGGTCGCAAGACTGGGCGCCGAAGTCTTTTATGTGAATGGCAATCGGCCAGAGAGGCTATTGAGACTCTTAACGCAAAGGGACTGTTCTGGCGTCAGGGCCACTACAATAGTACCTGAAAAGAACAGCAGCCCCAGGATTGTTTCCCGTTTAAGTTGAACTAATAGCAGGCTTTTCAAGTGAAATGCTTTGAAACTGGAAGCTGAGACGACCGATTTGGCGGGTTTGCTGTCAAGCAACAAGAAGGAGCTTGACAGCTTAGTGCTCGATTTTCTTCCAAAGATCCACCGCAACCGCGAGATATCATCACTCTATGAAATGATGCGAGACTACCCAGCAAGAGGGGGGAAGGGAGTCAGAGGTTCCATGTGCCTCTTGTGGTGTAGGCTGTTTGGTGGGAAGAGAGAGGATTCACTGCTAACAGCTGCGGCTCTTGAGCTCTTTCAGAACTGGATTCTGATTCACGACGACATTGAGGACGAGTCAGATCTCAGACGCGGCATGCCAGCTCTGCACAAGAAATACGGGACTTCAACGTCGATAAATGCGGGAGATGCACTCCACGGAAAAATGTGGGAACTGTTGCTTTCCAACAAAGCTATTCTGGGGCCAGAACTCTCGATTCGGATACTATCAGAATTCTGCAGAATGTTGAATGAAACAACTGAGGGTCAACAAATGGAGCTTTCATGGACTACGCACTCAAAATGGGACATTAGGGAACAGGACTATCTTCTAATGGTGACAAAAAAGGCAGCTTGGTATACCTGCATCTCGCCTTCAAGACTCGGTGTCATGCTCTCGAGCTTGCGCCGCGAGCATGCCAATGACAAAAGGTTGATGGAGCAACTAATTGAACTAGGTACTGATCTCGGCGTTGCGTTTCAGATAATGGATGATGTGCTCAACCTAACTGCAGATCCTAAGAAATATGGCAAGGAAATTCTCGGAGATCTCTATGAGGGAAAAAGGACTCTGATGCTTATCCACATGTTGGAAAGATGCTCATCGCGGGAGAAAAAACGTGTTACTGCGATTCTCTCCAAACCGCGACCGAAAAAGCTCCACACTGAAATACTCGCGGTTCTGGATTTGATGGGAGAACACGGATCTATCGAGTACGCAAAGGCGACCGCCAAGAATTACTCCCAAAAAGCGCTCTCAAAGTACGACACTCTGACTTCGCAATATGGGCTATCGGACTCGCGGGAATCTCAGACAATCAGACTTTTGATGGAGTATCTTACAAGCAGGGATTATTGAATTGTATTCTACTTTTCCTTAGATACAATCGTTCAAAATGCGCTATTAATCAAGGTAAAGCAATCAATTGAGCGATTTTGAAACCTCAGAAGAATTCATCAAGAGTCTTCTGCGAAAGTTTGCGCTACTCAATGCGATCTCACATGGTGGAAAACCAGACAAAGGGGCAGTCATCGGGAGGATCTTGGCTGAACGCGCTGACCTGAGAAACCAATCGAAAAAAATCTCATTGTTTGCCGCCGAAGTAGTTGGCGAGATATCCCTTATTCCCCTGAACCAACAAAAAGAGACTCTTGAAAAAGAATCCCCAGATTTCTTGGCTCAGGAGCTCGATAGAAGGAGGGAAATTTCTAGACGAGATGCGGAGAGGGGTACGACTTTACCTCCTCTTCCAGGAGCCATTCAGGGAAAAGTAGTGACCAGGTTTCCGCCTGAACCCAACGGATTCATGCATATAGGTCACGCAAAGGCAGCTATACTGGGTAGCAGTTATGCGAGAAAATACGACGGTAAGTTCTTAATGCGTTTTGACGACACAAACCCTGCTGCAGAAAAGAAAGAGTTCTACACTGCTTTTCTCGAAGCATTTTCATGGCTTAAGATCAAACCCGACCTTGTCCGGAACGCATCGGATGACATGGAAAAATTCTACGCCCTAGCTGAGAAGATGATCAGAGAGTCCACAGCCTTCATTTGCACATGTCCGCAAGAACTGATGAGGGAAATGAGAGGAAAAGGCGAACCATGTCTTCACAGGCTGCACACAGTTGACCAAAACCTCGAACTCTGGTCGAAGATGCAAAGAGGGGAAATTGAAAAAAATGAAGCTACGCTGAGATTTGTTGGGGACATGAAGAGCCTGAACACGACGATGCGAGATCCAGTCTTGTTCAGGATAGTCGATCAGGCACATCCAATTCAAGGATCAAAATATAGGATCTGGCCGACATATGATTTTGACGGCGCAGTCGAGGATAGTCTAGATGGGGTGACACATGCGATGAGAAGCAAGGAATACGAACTTCGTGATGAGTTATACCACGCAGTTTTGAAGGCGCTCAAAATGCGTGAGCCTGAGATAGTGGAGTTTTCTCGCCTTGCTCTTCAAAACACTACGGTTTCAAAACGAAATCTGAAGAAATTGATTCTAGAGGGTAAGGTAGAGGGGTGGGACGATCCGCGCCTTCCGACAATAGCAGGGCTCAGAAGACGTGGCTTTGTGCCGGAGGCAATTCAGGAGTTCATCCTAAGCATGGGTTTGAGCAAGGTTGAATCATTGCCCACATGGGATCTGCTCGAAAGCTTCAACAGGAAGATTCTGGATCCAATGGCAAAACGTTACTTCTTCGTCGCGGATCCGGTGCAAATGTTTGTGCAAGGCGCACCCATACTCGATCTTCGACTGAGATACCACACTGAGGAGAAGTACGGTGAGCGCGTTGTCAGGACAAACGGGGATTTCCTTCTTCCTGAAAGCGACGTGAAATCAATGAATGTTGGAACCATAATCCGCTTGATCGAGGCCTACAATGTTCGAATTCTAGAAAAAAGGGAAGGGAAGATACTTGCGAGCTACATCGGCAACGAAAAGCTTGAGGTGGCACAGAAAGTTCAATGGGTGAGCCAGAGCGAAAAGACTGCTCTCAGGGTAAAAATCCCCGGCCCTCTGCTTCTGGGAGAGGAGTTCAATCCAGGAAGCATGAAGATCGTCTCTGGTTTTGCCGAATCGGCCGTGAGGGAGATTCCGTTAGGTGACATCGTTCAGTTTGTTCGGTTTGGATTTTGCAGAATGGACGAAGTGGGCACCGCAATCCTTGCCCACAAGTGATTCACCCACTCCGATACGTTTTATAAAGTAGTCAAAAATCTAATGT
>DAIDAB010000128.1:0-282 GCA_027310845.1 bacterium
TTTCTGATTAGTTTCGTCTTGTTGGGTTATCGTAGATTCACCTGAGCTTTTCTACTTTCAATCGTCTCTTTCATCAAAGCGATGGCGAGACAAATTCACATTAGGATAAGGAAGGCTTTAGGCAGTACTGAGTATAAAGGCTTTGTTCACTCGATGAGCTTCCTTCGTTGAAACACTGTGAAATGGCAACTCATCCTTTGAAGTGGCAGATGTGCTCTGCAATTGTTAAAAATGAAGAATTAGTCGAGTGAGCTGATTCGTGACTGCAATACGACACCTCTT
>DAIDAB010000128.1:292-6203 GCA_027310845.1 bacterium
TTCTAATCTTCATGTTTCTCGCATCCCTCGGTGCGGGAGCAATAGGCTCCATTGTAGGCATAGGCGGAGGCCTCCTAGTCACGCCCATACTCACATTGATTTTTGGTGTTGACATCCATCTCGCAATCGGGGCGAGCATTGTCTCGATCATTGCGACCTCTAGTGGAGCCGCGGCAGCCTATGTCAGGGACAGAATCACAAACCTTCGCGTCGGGATGTTCCTCGAGCTTGCAACGACAATTGGCGCTATGACAGGTGCTGCGATAGCGGCGTACACCAATTCTGCCATTCTATTCGGCCTCTTTGGTGCAGTGCTTCTGCTCTCCGTGCTCCCACTACTGAGAAAAAGGAAAGAAGAGCTCCCTCAGGGAATTCTAAACGACAATTGGGCGACGAAACTCAGGCTCAACTCGAGCTATCCGGACAAGGTGCTCAATAAGGAGGTGCCTTACCAAGTGACGAAGACTCCAGCAGGACTCTCAATGATGTACTTCGCTGGTTTGCTCTCTGGGTTACTTGGGATAGGAAGCGGCACATTCAAGGTTCTCGGAATGGAGACCGCAATGCGTCTTCCGATGAAAGTATCCAGCACTACGAGCAATTTCATGATAGGAGTAACCGCAGCAGCAAGCGCAGGAATCTACTTTGTGAGAGGCGACGTAAACCCGTTCATTGTGGCCCCTGTGATGTTTGGAGTCCTAGGAGGAGCGATGATAGGAACAAGGATTCTCCTACGAGCGAGAAATACCACTGTTAGATACATCTTCGTCTTTGTCCTAATGGGGGTGTCAATTCAGATGCTACTCAAGGCATTTGGCCTGATCCCGTAAGAGGTGAGCAAAATTAAGCAAAGACATGACAGTTGAAGAAAAAAGCAAGGAGATGCAGCTCATAATCAGCAAGACCCTGATGTATGGAGTCATCCTTGCTACTGCAATCACACTAGTCGGAGTGGTTCTTATGGTCGTCGAAGGTACGACTGGATACCAGTGCGACCTTTCGTCTCTCCAGTGTCTTCTTAGCTACAATCCCGCTGCAATCCCACACGGCCAATACCCGAATTCGATTCTTTCTCTGGGTTCAGGCATAGCCCAACTCAAGCCTTTTGCTATAATAGAGCTCGGGATAGTCGTCTTACTAGCAACACCTGTTGTGAGAGTGGCAACTTCTGCCTTCGTGTTTGCAGAGGAGAAGGACAGGATGTTTGTTATCATTACTATTGGAGTTCTCTTGATATTACTCTTCAGCTTCTTCGCCGTTCCACTGATTCCAATCTTCCACGCCTAGAGATTATTTGACTCAATCCCTCTCAAGCTGATCTAACCTGTCATCGCCACCCGATACGCCGCCACCACCCTTGCGCCTGATCAAGAGAGGTACGAAGATGGATACGACCAGAGTTCCTACAATCACAAGCGAATAGGCGGTCGGGTCTATCATGTTGTCGCTGAGAGCAACGGTCACGATGACAATCCCGACTGCCCCCTTTCCACCGAGGATCACCGCTATGTTGCGTGGCCCTCCTACTTCCTTTAACCTGAGTATTGTCTTTGAGCTGAAATAAGTCAGCAACATTGCTGGGACAATTGATCCGATGATCACCGCGGCAAGCACAAGAGCAAAGGGGTATTCATTTGCGACGAAGTTTGCCTCGACACCCGCAAAGCCGAAGAAGAGCGGGATGAAGAATGCTCGATTCATTCTAGTAAAAGTCCTTGAAACACGTCCGAATGCCTCTCGACCTACCAACGCGTCGTGCAGTATCAGCCCAGCGAAGAAGGCCCCAATGATGTAGCTTATCCCTATTGCTTGGAAAAAGTATGCCACAAACAGCCCCACCACAATCAGCACAGCATACGAAATGTCCTCTCTTTTCGTAAGGCGCGAAGACGTTGCGAGGAACTTTTGGAATCCCTCTCTCTTAGAGTTGAGAAGTCTATCGACAATTGCAAACCCAACTATGAAAACAACCAGGTACAATATGGTGGTTAGAGTGTTCCCTATGGACTGTGAGACTGCTGCAAGCATGATGAAAGCAATAATGTCTGTGATCGCGACTGAGGCAAGGATAATCTGGCCAGACTCTTGTTTCAAGAGGTCATACTGCATCACAATCACAGAAATTATAGAGATAGAAGGAACCGTTATGGCAAGCGCTACAACGAAATCAGAGACAAGGCTGAATGGAAAGAGGTAAGCCGAGATAGCAGAGGCAAGTATCAATGGCATTATGAAACTTGTCAGAGTAGCTAGAGTCGCCTTTGGGAGATTTCTCCTCACGGTCTCAGTACGCATCTCAAGTCCGATCAGGAATATGATGAAGAACAGAGAAATAGACGAAATTGCCTGTGTCTGGGAGTTGCTTACAACGTAGCCTAGGATGGTCGGTCCGAGGATCAGCCCGCTGAGGAGCTCGCCAGCGACCGCGGGAAGCCCGAATTGCTCGAAGACCTCTCCAATAATCACGGCGAATGCAAGGACTGCAAGGACCTGGAGGATGATGCCATAAAGCATAGGCTACTCATTGAAAAAAGTGCTTGGTTAAAAAGCGTCAGCTCGGTGTAGGTGAGTTCGGAGAAACTAGAGAGTCCGGCTAGACTCTGAGATCGCTATATCTTTTAATCCACAGTCTGAACGAAGCGAACCAGAAAGCCGGGGTTGAGCAATCTGGTCGCTCACCGCGCTCGAGATGCTCCTTCTCTAGAATGTCGAAATTTTAAGAGAAGGAGGAGAAATCTGGGCTATACAAGAAACGCGGCGCCCCTTTGGGGTATGTGGGTTCAAATCCCACTCCCGGCGCTGCTCTCCATATATTCCCCGAAAACAACATCTCCGTCGGTTAAAGGATTGGAGTTCCAGTCTGGACTTTAATCACAAGCTCCACATTGGGATTCTGGCATGTTACTCTCTGGCAATTGTATGCGCCTAGTCCCTCATAGTAACCTCCATAATTGTACTCAGTAAACGTAAGGGCTTGCAACTTGAAGGTTGAGGCTTGGATTATGTTATTTGCTTGGTAGTTTTGAAACCCGATATAGAAGAAGAGCCACAGATCAGCTCTAGCTCCAGGCGGGAGGTAGAGACCTCCGTTTTCAGTGGGCATGGTTCGATTAGGATATGTATTTTGAAACGTCGCATTTGCGATAAACATTGTTTCAGGGGCATACTCGCTGCCATTCAGCAAGGCCGCCTGCCACGCCCCCCAATCGACGTATTTCCTCCGCCGATGTTTGCAATGCTAACATTGACTACCAAGAAAACCTCGTATGGCCCCGGAGCCTGCTCATCTGAGGAGAAATTGAATTGAATGTCTTTGGTTTGAGCGAAATGATAGTTGTGGAAGGCTATACTCAGCCTGCCATCGGAGACTTGTCCGACACTACATGTGTGGCTGAGCCCAATTTGGTAATAAGGCCAACCGCTTGGAAAAAGGGAATTGCATTCTGATGAAACATTTGGAAGGTTGACGTAATAGTCAAGAGCGACCACACCCATTATCAGAATTACAATTACAAGCAAAATAAGCAGTCGTTTCGACTTCATACTATTACACTGAAGGACTCATTTTGCTTATAATCGATTTGATTTGAATTGTTTCCCTAGTGTAATTTCGAATTCAAATGCAGCTTTTCAAAGACCGAGGAATGTGTCAGGGCCCGCAATGCGCCTGACTATTACTCGAGAATATTATCGGATGCATATTCTGCCAGTTGACAGGAGCTTGATTCGATTAAAGATAGTAGAAAGAATACGTGGTACCGAAAGTGAAACTTCGAAAGAGTGCTAGTTGTATGCTTTGGTGTTGCCTATGGTCGCTGAGACGGTAGGGCCTGCGATTCCACAAGTTCGTAATTTTGACCTGTTGCTATCGAGGAATAATATAGAGAGCTCACCCTTGGCGCTCCAGATCTCGTCACCTTCATCTTGTCCCTTTCAACTGTGACTAGGGCGACCAAGTCAGTGGACTGCTTCAGTGCCGTTTTCGAAAATCCGACCTTTTTTGCACGAAGTTTTCACTTTCTTCTGGCATAAACCAATAAATCCAGATCTCCATGTTTACGCACAAATCATCCCATCCCAAATAGAGAAATGCGGATCAAAGGTGTAACTCACACGAAATGAAACTTTTTCAGGACATAGACCCCGTGCTGCTGTTCGTGCAGAAAATCACGCGCGGTCAGAATCTCAAGCTTCTCAATCAGACAATTATAGTCATGAAAAAAGACAGTTGTTGATCAATTCACATGACTCGAGACGAATCCGAGAATTCTGTTGAAAGAGAAGGGCCGATATACGGTTCTGACCTAATAGTAGACATTCTGAAAGAATACGAACTCGAATATGTTGCATCCAACATCGGCTCAACTTTCAGAGGACTATGGGATTCACTAGTTAACTATGGTAATAATCAATCTCCAAAGTGCATCTCAGTTGCTCATGAAGAAATCGCGGTCGCAATAGCTCATGGCTATGCAAAGGCAGCTGGCAGACCCATGGTGGCGCTCGTGCATGACACGGTAGGATTACAGCATGCTTCAATGGCGATCTACAATGCATGGTGTGATAGAGTTCCAATCATTGTGCTCGGAGCCTCAGGTCCAAGTGATGCGAACAAGCGTAGACCTTGGATAGACTGGATACACTCATCAATTAGTCCAAATGAGCTCGTGAGAAACTATGTCAAATGGGATGACTTTCCAGCTTCAATACCAAGCGCCCTAGAATCCTTTATTCGTGCTTATAATCTCGCCGTCACAGATCCCACCGCCCCCGTGTTTGTCTGCTTTGACAGCGAATATCTAGAGGAAAAAATCAATTCAAACAGCAAAGTCCCATTGAGAAGTAGAAATGCCCCTCCCAAGTTTCCAAGCGTCGATCCAGCGTCACTCGATCAAGTCGCAAAAATAATGCTGGATTCGGAAGATCCATTCATTATTGCTGGGACTGTTGGGCGAAATCTCAGTTCAGTGAGATCACTGGTTGAACTTGCTGAGACTACAGGCGCTTATGTTTTCGACACAATGGATCGATTTAATTTCCCAAATACACATCCTTTTGATGCACCAGACAAAGGGCTTCTGGGCACTGCCGACTCAATACTAGCACTAGATACGATAAAAATTGCAAGTGTTTTGCTTGAAACAGACAAGAGTACAAGGCAATCCAAGCCGAGCATAAGGCAAGGGACAAAAGTAATGAAGATAGGGTTTGAGGACATTCTAACAAAGTCCTGGGCAGCAGATTATCAAGGTCTAGTACCAACAGAGCTATCAATATTTGCAGACACGTCTATGGTCCTTTCCAAGCTGACGGAGCTTTGCAAGAAAATGATAAAGAACGATCCTTCAAAGAAGAAAGCGATAGATGAAAGACTGGCGTCAGCCAGCATACGCCACAAGAAAATAAGAGAGCACTCGATGGAAGAAGCCAAGACTAGATGGAACGAAGCACCCATCTCGCCTGCAAGACTAGCTCTTGAAGTGTGGCAGCTTGTAAGAAACAAGTCTTGGATAATTGCGAATGGGACACTAGGAGGTTGGACAAGAAGACTCTGGGACTGGGAGGAGCCAGGTTGCTATCTGGGCGGAAGTGGAGGAGCTGGACTCGGGTATGGCTTGCCTGCTTCGATTGGAGCTACGCTTGCGACAATGAAAAACGAAAAGAAGCCCATTGTCATCGATTTCCAGCCGGACGGCGATTTGCTCTATACCTCAAGTGCTTTATGGACAGCAGCTCATTATCGCATACCTCTTCTTGTAGTCATGTTCAACAATAGGTCATATTACAATGATGCAGAGCATAACAAACTCATAGCTCAATACAGAGGTCGAGATGCAGAAGCAGCATTCCATAATGGCGGCGACATCTCAGATCCACACGTAGATTTTGCAGGACTTGCAAGATCTCAAGG
>DAIDAB010000129.1 GCA_027310845.1 bacterium
GTGGAAAGGACAGCGCGTTATCTCTCTTCGAATTGAATCGTCTAGAGGCAAAGCAGTTTGAAGTTACTTCTCTACTCACAACCATAACAGAAGGATACGACAGAATAAGCATGCATGGAGTAAGAAAGGAGTTGTTGCGAGAGCAAGCCGATTCGCTTGGTTTGCGTGTTGAGGAAATCTGGATCCCGGAAAAAGCCACAAACGAAGACTATGAGGCGAAGCTGGCTGAAGCTATTATCAAATTCAAGAAGCTCGGAGTTACATATGTTGTCTTTGGGGACCTTTTTCTTCAAGACATTAGAGAGTACAGAGAAAAGCTTCTTCAGAAGCTAGGTGTCAGCTCCCTGTTTCCAATTTGGGGAAAGGACACATCTTCTCTTGCAAATTTCTTTATCGATTCTGGTTTCAAGGCAATCGTATGCTGCACCAATCCCAAAGTTCTCGGACTGGAATACTGCGGAAGAGAATTCGACAAATCTTTTCTTGCGGAGATTCCAAGATCGGTTGATCCTTGCGGCGAAAATGGAGAGTTTCACACTTTCGTCTACGATGGACCGATATTCAAAGAAAAGATCAATGTCAAAATCGAAGACGTTGTCACGAGGGATGGGTTCTGCTTCGCCGACATTCTGCCAGCATAGCTTAGACTTCGTAAAGTTCTTGAGTTATTATGAAATCAGGTTCCAACCCTGAAGAAGCGGCGCATCAATCTCATAGAAAGGGCGACTTTTGCCCACATGATCAATTAGAGTTGTCTATTTCCTTCCACGCCATTTTATTGGTATCAGAGACAGATCTCATCACAACAGGCTTACATTGTATTGACGGCGGATAATCGCACTCCTGGGCGATCCGGAATAGACCATCCTCGAGGCCAAGCAGCCTCACAATTTCAATGGCACTTGTGTGGTGACTATGCTCCTATTCTTGAGCTTTGCAGAAAGACTCAAACTCAAAATCAACTTCGAGTAATTGTTCCTCAAGTCAGATTTCCACTTGTCTAAAATCTCTTACCAGCCCTTGGTAAGCAGTACCCCAAGTCGGCCTAATTAGTTTCAAGCCCAATTTTGATCCGCCGTGAAATCAAACTTAGCTTCAAATAACCTTTGCCAAATTCCTCCAGTAGAGCAAGGCTTTACTTAAGCTCATAGGTTTGAAACCGAGAGGAGGTCATTGCCGTTGAGAACACGGCCTAGAACCGGAGTAATTCGTCATAAGGTCATCATTCCAGCTGCTACACCTGAAGACGTGTATAACGCAATACTCTCATCGAAGGAGCATACCGAGTTTACAGGATCTCAGGCAAGTTGCAGTGGCAGAGTTGGAGAAAAGTTCACCGCTTGGGATGGATATATTTCAGGAAAGAACATTGAGCTGCATAGAAACAGCGAGATTGTGCAAGAGTGGAAGACAACCGAGTGGCCGGAAGGCTACCCTCCATCAATTTTGAAGATATCCTTGAAAAAAACAAGGAGAAGGCACCGAACTCAGAATGATTCATTCGAAAGTTCCAGCTTCAAGTCAAGAAATATGATGAGGGATGGTACGACGCGTATTGGAATCCGATAAAGCAGTACTTCAGGAAGAATATGAAATTATAAACGGAAGTGCTTTAAAGAAGCGCGCTAATGAATAACTCTTTCCTCTTCTGTCCACGGTCCATGCTAAGATCAGTTAAATGATTCAAGATGTCTCAAAATAATCCGACGCCATTCCTGTTCATTGAAACATACTTCACGCCTTCCTATGGTTCTTCGGAGAGCATGTCGTAAAGATGACTTTCGAACCTCTTTATCTTGAAAGCTTAAAGCATCTCAGACTACTCCCGGGAAGCTTGAACTTGATAAGCCACGAGGAACGCATCAGTGAGCGCCGGCTGGGCGCTATAATGTTCACAGACCTTGTCGGCTATTCCTCGATGACCTCAGTAAATGAAAAACGCGCGCTGCAGCTCCTCGGCGAGCATCGCCGTCTTCTCCAGTCAGTTTTTCCCAATTACGAAGGGCGGGTAGTGAAGACCATTGGTGATGCCTTTCTTGTCGAGTTCCAAAGCGCTGTCGAAGCCGTCAATTGTGCGGCAGAAGTGCAAAAGCAGGTGCATAAGTTCAACTCCGAGAGGCGAACAGAAGAGAAAATTCTGGTCAGGATCGGGATTCATGTAGGCGACATCGTCCATTCGGAAGGTGACGTATTAGGTGATGCGGTCAACATCGCTGCCCGCGTGGAGCCTCTTGCAGAACCTGGAGGCATCTGTCTCACGCGTCAGGTCGTAGATCAGATCGAGAAAAAGGTGGAATATCAGATTATCAAGGTGGGAATGCGCGAGCTAAAGAACATCCCCAGTCCTGTTGAAATCTACAAGATCGTCTTGCCTCTGGAGACTTCCCGCCTCAACGAGAAAATAGATCTCGATCCACACAGAATTGCGATACTTCCTTTCGCAAACATGAGCGCTGATCCAAATGACAGATACTTTGCCGAGGGGATGACCGAGGAGCTGATCTCCACTGTCTCCAAGATCAGCGAACTCGGTGTGATCTCACGGACCTCGGCGATGAGGTATAGAGACACCACACTCACCATTGCGCAAATAGGTCAGGAGCTTTCAGTTGGCACTTTACTTGAGGGGAGTGTGAGAAAGGCTGGCAATAGGGTGAGGATTACTGCCCAGCTGATAGAGGTTAAGACTGACAGGCACCTTTGGTCTCAGAGCTATGACAGGGATTTGACAGATGTCTTTGCGATTCAGGGCGACATCGCAGAGCAGGTGGCTGAAGCACTTAGGATCAAACTTCTCTCCAAGGAAAAAGCAATCATCGAGAAGAAAGCTACGGACAACCCCGAGGCATATACACTCTATCTGAAGGGGCGCTATTACTGGAACGAGAGAATCGAAGAGGGAATCAAGAAAGCTATCACTTTCTTTGAGAAGGCGTTGAATATCGATCCGCGTTTTGCGATGGCGTATTCCGGGCTCGCAGATTGCTACGCAATTCTTGCAGATTATGGGTGGATGCTCCCCAATGAGGCCGGTCGACTTGCAAAGGATTACGCCACCAAGGCTCTAGAGCTCGACGACACGTTGGCCGAGGCTCACGCCTCTCTTGCTCTAACGCTGATGAACAATTTTTGGGATTTTGCCTCTTGTGAGCGGGAGCTCAAAAGGGCCATAGAATTGAGGCCCAATTACGCTGCAGCATACCATTGGAATGTGATTATGCTCGACTATCTGGAGAGGTTCGAAGAAGCATACGAAATGGAGAAACGCGCTCTTGAACTCGATCCGTACTCTCGCGTCATGAACATGGGATTAGGAATACAACTTTTCGGCCTCGGGAAGATTGATCAATCAATTGACCACTTGGGAAAAGTGGTTGATCAGTACCCGAACTTTGCCCCGGCCTACCTTTGGAAGTCTTCGGTTCACGCATGCGTTTCGCAATACGATCAAGCGATAGAGTCAGCCAAGAAATCGATTGAGCTTGAACCAAAGTCAGCTATTCCAAAGCTGAACCTCGCTTGGGTCTACGCAGTTGCAGGTCGGATCAAAGATTCTGAAAAGCTGCTTGATCAGGTTCTATCGGGAACCGCGGAGGGAAGCTTCCCAGGATGGATTGGCGCAGTGAAACTCTCTCAAGGTAAGGAGGATGAGGGATTCGAATCCTTGGAAAGAGCTCTTCGCGAACGCGATTCGCTTCTCTTTACTCTCAAGAGTTCTCCCATGATTAGGAAATACCACAATGATCCCAGATGGATTGAGATAGAGAGGAAGTTAGATCTTCTAATTCACTTTTCTGATTCAAAGACCTCGAGAGCCTAATTGCAATACAATATCTCTGACCTGCGCCAAGCAATAAGCCCTGTTCTGGACATTAGATTATGCCTGTATCATATCTTCTCAATAACTAGACTTTGGCAAAATCATGGATTTCGAGCACGAGTGATTCTTTTCCGGCCGCAATGCGTTTAGCTTTGATGTTTTCCCCCCTCTGCACTGAGGAGGAAAAATTGATTCCGATTGTAGAATATCCATCAATTGTGACATCTTCTACTCCATGGTTTGAAGATGTGTTCACAAGACCGCAACTGAAGAACTTTCAAACGTACGTCTCAGGGATAATCCTCTCTCCAGTCCACACAATCTCATACATGAACTCCATGTTCTATGCACACAGCGACCAGAGCGCACTAAACAATTTCATTACAGATTCCACGTGGAGCGACGAGAAGCTCGAGGACGCGAGGTACAGATACATCCTTGAAGGAATCAGAAGATGCGAGAAAGATACTGAAGGGAAGGGTATCTTGATCCTTGACGACACTCTATCACACCATGAGAGTGCAAAGCACATGGAGTTTGCAGGCAAATTCTATGACCACACCGACCAATCATTCACATGGGGTCATGACGTTGTCACAACTCACCTTGCAAAGGGCAGGCTTTCCATTCCTCTGAGCTCAGAGATCTATCTGAAAGACGATCAGCTCAATGAGGATTATCTCTCTTCCATAAACAGGAGGACGAAGAACAAGGAAGAAGCTTTACCAGGCGATGTCAAGCAGATCTTAGAGAACGAGAATTTCAAGACAAAGAATGAAATTGGGAGGGAGCTCATCTCAAAGGCATTCGACAAGGGCATTCCCTTCTCCTACGTCATAGCAGATTCGTGGTTCCTGAACAGCGAGACGGTCGGACTAATCGAGTCTTTGAAGAAGGACTGGGTCTTCGGATGCAAGAGTGATAGAGTAGTACTGATGCCCAATGGCTGGACATCTCTTTCAGAGTGGGCAAAGACACTTCCAAACGACAAATTCAAGTCTGTCAATGTCTGGTACGAGAAAAAGAAACACGTCTTCTACTGTTATGCTTCAAATCTCAAGATGCGCTCGCTTGATGGAAGGAGGATCAGAATCGTTGTATCGTACGATAACAAGGAGCTTGAGGGCGATCCTCATTTTTACTGCACCAACAGAGTCGATTGGAACATCTATCAGATACTCTCGCTGTACGCCAGAAGGTGGCGCGTCGATGTCTTCTACCGAGAATCAAAGCAGAACCTTGGATTGGAGGATTACGAGATGAGGAAAATCAGGGGTGCTAGAAGGCACATCCCAATGGTCTTCACAGCTCATGCCCTCCTTGTTCTTGGTTCGGCATTTGTTGGTACTGACTCCTCTCGAAAGGCAGTCCCGCAATCAGCAAAGCTTGCAAAGGATATCAGGGTCGCGAAGACTGTAGCCAGTCTAGATCAGACGATGGGCTCAAGGCGCCGCAGAGTGTACGTAGAGGTCTTGACCAATCTGCTTGTGTTTGTGCTGAAGCTTGCCAGGAAGCTAAAAGGCGAACCTGGGAAGATCGCTCAGATGCTTCTATTCTCGAAAACCATGCTGCAAAGATCGGCCAAAGTCTAGTCAATAAGAAACAAGAGTAAAGATAAGGCGTATGCGGCAGGGAGACAAGTTGCAAAGGATGCTTTCGGAATCAAACGGACTCAGGTCTGATTCTACAATGGGGAAAAGATTCTAGATCTCAGTGACTGCTTCAGGCTTTCCAAGGCAAGCGAAGTATCCGAATAAACGTACTCGTTGATCCTCGTACTCTCAGCAAGGGCAGGATTTGATCATTCTCCAAAACACAGAAGAGTGTGCGCATGCATATCCCGACCATAAAATGGGGTTGGAATTGGCCGAGTAATGTCTTTGTTTGATATCTGATTGCTAGATCATGAAAAGACCGCCTAAGTATTGTGACAGTCTTACCAAACGTGCTTGAATCAAGAGATGCTGAATTTGAACCGTTCAATGGCAAACCAGATAATGCAGCAATTGAATAAAACGCAAAGAAAGTTATCGATGTTTTGTGTCTTCTAGAACGAGTGCTTCCTGCAAGATTTTTTAATCATTTGCGAAAGTGTGATGTCATAAGTAGAAGCACAAGCAATGGCTTTGGACTCTCATCCACTTCATGGTAGAACCCCCCCTCCCCCCTTTTCACACTGGAGTACATAGTGATCGTCCTTAATGCCAAACGATCCACAAAGAAATAAAGGAAAGTTCAAATCAACCTAAACGTGTGGAATCGGAAAGCTGCTTGCAAGCCATAAGACCAAAAGCGATTGAACTCCCCATGCAATGCCTCCCGTTACGAGGATCTTCCATCCAGACTTGCTGACAACATCCTTCCTGACTCG
>DAIDAB010000012.1:0-20870 GCA_027310845.1 bacterium
GATCAGTATGTTATGACGAGCGCCGACGCAACCGAGTCCACACTTCTCACAAGCTACGCCGACGCGGATGGAAAATCTAAGATCAAAATAGTGTATTCAAGAAGAGAAGGATCGAGCCCGTTCCTGACAGTCGAGTACTCTGATGGGGTTTCAAATACCAACATAAGCTCGAATCCGACATTAAGCAGTCGTCTTGATGTGGAGACACTTTCTAACAACATGGAAAGGATATGGCTGAGCATCAACGACCTCGAAAAACACAAAACGGCCCTTCTCAAGTTGACATACAGAGAGAAGGACATTCCTGAGAATCTGGACGCCAGCGAATTTTTCGATGAATGTTGGAATGTGCTTGCACCTAAGATCTTGAGTGCTATCAAAAGCCAAGACAGCGGACCTAGGCAATCCGATGTAATAGAAGAGAAGGGAGTGAGAGAAAAATTGGAGCTTCTTGGTCGCCAGGGAGAGAGCATTTTGAGAACTATTGGCCTGGCTCTCTCTTGAGATGCGCCATATGCAAGCCTACTGTAACCTGGTTCCTGATACTACACCAGCATCCTTTAGATTGCTGGAGGCAACTTTGAGAGAGTAAAACCCCGCCAAAAGAAGGGCCACAGCAAACGCAAAGTTCAGAAAAGCGATTACCGGATTTGAAAGTCCACTGCTTGAGATAGCAGAAATTATTCCATCAAAGTAGCTCGCGAGTTCACCAGGAGAGGTCAGACCAAGTAGGGCAGGTGCTACTGAGGCTAGACCAGCAATGACTAAGAAGGCGGCGAGTATCAGCTGGCCCAACGCCAGCAAAAAGTAACCCGCTTGACTAGCCTTGTGCGTCGACCGCACAATGGATAGGAACTTGGTAACATCTTCGTCGTGAGAAGATGAGAGCCTTTCTTCGACTGTTTTGCGCAAAATCTGCTGAGAATTGCTGAGAAGAACTAGTGCCTTTATGTCCAATATCAGGTCATCTGTTGCAGCAGTAATGCTTGCTGGTTTTTCCACGTTCAAATGGGAGTTCGAACTGATAGACATATCCAGGGTGAGATATTTCTTTCTCATCGGTCAGCGTGGTAATGTAGTCTTATAGGTCCAAGGCGCTAGGCTTTGGCGCTATCAACTCTTGAAGCCTTGATCTTGACCTCAAGAAGATCAATTTTCTCCCTCATCATGAGAAGCTCCTCTTGGATATCGTTTTGTTCAAGCGCGAGTGATGTCGTATTGTGATCTTTTGCGCCAATTGGAATTTGTGAGGTCCTACCAATATCCCCAAGCTGTACCATTGGTATCGCCGCAGTCACAATGAGAAGAGAAACCTCGTTTGCGAGATTGTCGAGCACAGACTTTGGTATCGAGTTCTCAAGTTGAGATTCGAGTTCCGCTATTCTTGCCTGTGCAGCATTATACGTATCCTTGGGGATCAAATTGACAAATGCTTTCTGCAATTCTTCGTATTGGATTCTCGGGACTGAATTTGAGAGCCGATGTCTCATCTCGTCATACTCAGACTTAGAAGGCATTGATGAAAGCTTCTCGTTGACGTCTGTGTATTTTGCCTCAAGAGCTTCGTAATCCGACCTTTCAACCATCGATCCAGCTCGAGATTCGAGTTGCTTGCTTCTCTCCAGAAGCTCGTCGTAGAGACGCTTTGGAATCATAGATTCCTGAGATTGAATCAATTCCTGATTCAGCACAAGAGGTGGGGCTGAAAGCTTGCTTTGGACGTGTGCCAATTCCTGTGGCTTTTCAGGTTTCACGTCTCCCGCAATTGACTTTTCTTCTGAGGATTTGATTCCCAAAATCTTCTTGATTGCATTGGCCTTGCCTTGAGAGTTCTCGCTGTTGGAGCTTGCAATCAATTCTTTTGTCTTCTTTTGGAGCGATTCGGCCCTCGTTGCGTATTTTACCCAAGTAGGGTGATCAGGAGCTTCCCTCGCAAGTAGGAGAAAGATGTCGATTAGTTTGACGTAGATCTTGGCGGCCTCATTTCCGTTTCCTTGAGACTCTTCACTTTGGGCCTGTCTCTCGAGAACTACTGCATACTCCTCAAGTTTCTTCGTTTTTGCAGCATCCATTCTAGGTGCGACAATCCAAACGCATCAGGACAGGCAAAAGAGCGTCAGTCAAATCAAGTAAACACGCAAATCGAATACGATGAACCACAATCCCCGATAGCTCAAGAGAGGGAATCTCGTTGGATCATCCGTATGCCGTAGTCGAGCACTGCAACGTGGAAGTTGATCCTCGGCTCGAGATTGTCGAACATGACTCTGTATACGTCATATGATAAGTTGTTACCTTGCATGTTGTGAACTGAACTCCGAAAGTCGATGTGGTTGTGCAAGTCGAAACCGGGATCCCCACAACTTGGACGACCGCAAACGTTGCCAGAACCAATATGCCAATCGCGATCATTAGTTTGGTTATCCTGCCAACAGGCATTTCAGATAACGCGGATCACATTCCTTCATTAATTGGTTATGGACTATGCTTCTTGATTTTTTGCAGTTGGGAAAGTCACTTGTTCGAATCTGGAGTCGGGGCTTTTTTATATAGAACGTTGAGGAATGAAGATCGAATGCAGTCGAGTATTCTGCACATGGAATGAATCCCGGCGTTCAAAATGAGTATTCGAGAGCGGGAAACGATCAATGCCAATATGCCCAAAATGCGGGAAAATATTCAGCGAGAAGTTTGGGAGGCATCGGGAGAGGTGATGTACAAGCTACAGGAAGGAAACGAGGAAAATCCAACAAAAAGCGATGTGTCCGTAACTAATCGGCCATTAGAAACAGGATCATCGGCGAAGCGAGACGCTCAAAGAGAAATTCGACTCTCAAAGAGATTGACAAAAACCCATTTTTCAAAGCTTCAGCACCTCAAACCGTTCTGCCTGAGATCGGTAGGCTCAACTCAAGACTACATTTCGGCAATGGATAATTCGCAAGAGGGTTGGTTTGTGATTAGCGAAACTCAAACTCAAGGCCGTGGACGAGAAGGGAGGACATGGGTGTCCGATAGAGGAGGACTTTACGTTTCTATCCGACTCGAGCCGCCTGCACATCTCGTTGACAAAATAACTTCCCTTTGCGCCGTTTCGCTATTGCGCGCAATGAGAACCGACTGCTCTCTCAAAGGATATGTAATCAAGCCCCCAAACGACATAATGTGCAACGGAAAGAAGATCGGCGGCGTGTTGGTAGATGTAATTGAAAAAGGACAAAAGACTGTTGCCTTCGCCGGAATGGGTGTTAATCTGAATAATGGTTATTCATGGGAAAAGGAACTTCTTGCAATAGCAACCAGTTACAGGAAGGAAACAAACAAGAGAACAAGCATCGATTCGTTTCTCATCAAGCTGCTGTCGAACTTGGATGATGAATACGCAACTCTGATGCTGTCCCACTGCTGAAAAAACCATAACGATCAAATATCACGCATGAAAGAATCTATTCTGAATTAGACTGGATTTTGGGGGCGTTATTTCGAAATGGTGGATTCTTACTGGGCGAGGAAACTGGGGCAGCTTGAGGAACGAAAAAGAAACACTAACAAAGAATTTGACAAGCAATCCCTAGATGCTCTAAGAACGAGGGTCAAAGATTGGGAGAAAAAGATCCTGGAACACTTTATTTCTAAATCTCCCGAACGACAGGATGTATTTGAGAACGCATCAGGTGTGCCTCTGAAGAGAATCTATACCCTACTGGACAACGGTGGCCCTTCATATGAAAGGGAACTAGGACTTCCTGGTGAATTTCCATACACGCGAGGTGTGTATCCTTCTATGTACAGAGGAAGGCTTTGGACAATGAGAATGTTCTCTGGGTTTGGTACCGCGGAGCAGACAAACAAGAGACTCAAGTACCTGCTCAAGGAAGGAGAGACTGGTCTCTCAATAGCCTTCGACATGCCGACACTATACGGATACGACGCAGACAGCGACAGAGCCGAAGGAGAGGTAGGCAAATGCGGCGTTTCAATTTCCTCTCTTGAGGACATGGAGACACTCTTTTCTGGAATACCACTTGATCAAGTAAGCACATCCATGACAATCAATGCACCGGCGGCAGTCCTCACCTGCATGTACGCAGCCGTCGGAGAAAAACAGGGTATGCCACTTCAGAAGCTACGAGGCACGGTTCAGACGGACATCCTAAAGGAATACATCGCACAGAAGGAGTGGGCGTTCCCCCCCGAGGCGCACCTGCGAATAATTCGCGATATGATGGTTTATTGCACGAAGAATATGCCTTACTGGCACTACATCTCAATTTCTGGATATCATATTCGCGAAGCGGGTGCTAGCGCAGCGCAGGAGCTTGCGTTCACTCTAGCTGACGGCTTTTCATACGTCGAGCTCGGAAAGAAAGCTGGACTTGATGTTGATTCATTTGTCCCTCGTTTTTCGTTCTTTTTCAACTGTGACATGGATTTCTTCGAAGAGATTGCGAAATTTAGAGCAGCCCGTCGGATCTGGGCAACTGTGATGAAGGAAAAATACAAAGCGAAGAATCCACTCAGTTTGCTGTTGCGCTTCCACACGCAGACATCAGGCGTGTCGCTGACCTGGCAGCAGCCCCTGAACAACGTTGTTCGCACAGCAATAGAGGCCCTTGCTGCTGTGCTTGGTGGAACACAATCACTTCACACGAATTCGTACGACGAGGCCTGGGCCCTTCCCACTGAAGAAGCTGTCACGGTTGCATTGAGGACGCAGCAAATAATTGCCGAAGAGACAGGAGTCACCCATGTGACAGATCCACTTGGCGGCTCCTATTACTTGGAATGGCTGACTAATGAGATGGAGGAGCAAGCATACAGGTATTTCGATAAAATTGATCAGCTTGGCGGAGTGCTCTCAGCGATAAAACAAGGATATCTCCAAAGGGAGATAGCTAACACATCATATCTCAAGACACAGCAGATGGAAAATGGGAAAAAGTCCGTGGTCGGTGTAAACAAGTACCTTGTGGATGAAGAAAAGCCAATAAAATATCTCCAAGTTAACCCCGCGCTGCAAAAGAAAGCATCCATCCGTCTGAGAGCCCTTCGAAGAAGGAGAGATCAGAAAAAGTTGAAGCTTTCACTGGAAAAATTGCGCGCGGCATTCGAAGATCCGGAAGCAAATTCGGTCCAAGTAATGCTAGCAGCGGTCAAGTCATATGCTACACTCCAAGAGATAATGGACGTTGGGCGGAAGGCCTTCGGCGGGTGGAAGGAACCCGTGTTGGCGTAATTGCCGTGAAACTTTATCAGTGATAGGAGATGCAAGAAAATCTTGATGTCGTCGACCCTTCTTCGTGCGCCAAAATCTGGAAGTAAGAAGATCAGGATACTCGTAGCAAAACCCGGACTTGACGGTCACGATAGAGGGGCGCTCGTACTCTGCCGCGCATTCAGAGACGCAGGAATGGAAGTCATCTACTCTGGGCTATTGCCCACACCGGAACAGGTCGCACAGATGGCCATCGATGAAGATGTGGACGTAGTCGCTCTCAGCCTTCTCAACGGAGCTCACATGACAGCCTTTCCTAAAGTTGTCAAATACCTCAAGCAAAAGGGAGGCAAAGACATTCTCGTTGTGGGTGGTGGAATAATTCCCGACACCGACAAGTCAAGACTCGAAAAGATGGGCATCAAAGGAAATTTCGGTCCCGGCACATTACTCAAAACAATTATTGATTTCATTGCAGTCAACGTGAAGAACCGTAAGAACACAAAGACATCAGCTATTCGGAAGAAGAAAGGAATTTCGTAATATCTTCCTGTCTTGTCCGCCTCTCCTCGTCTAGCTGCCTTAGGATCGAGGGGATCTTTTTCACGTCTTCCTCAAGTAAGGCCTTTAGCGACGGGTTCCTGAACACTGAGGCAGGGTGGTATGTTGGAAGAAGCGGAATGCCATCCTTTGTACTTCTCAACTTCCCATGTGACCTTCCCATTTGCTTTTCTCCGGTGAAGTAATCCAATGCAGTGGCTCCCAGCGTGCAGATGAGTTTTGGTCTCAAGAGTTTGATTTGAGCCTCAAGATAGTTTGCAGTGCATATCTCGATTTCATCACTCTGGGGCTTTCTGTTCTGAGGTGGGCGACATTTTACCACATTGGTTATGAAGACATCTTTACGAACAAGCCCTGCCATGCCCAGGATCGAGTCCAAGAGCTTCCCTCCGGCTCCTACGAATGGTTCTCCCTGAAGGTCTTCGTTTCTCCCGGGAGCTTCGCCAACGAACAGCAATTCGAGCTTCCGAATCGGCCCGCTACCAGGCACTGCCCTTGTCCTTCCTTCGCAAAGCCTGCACAGTCGGCACTCTCTTATTCGAGTGTTCAGATCGGAGATCTCTGAATCTATCCTTTCGGCAGAAGGTTTCCTTGTATGATTCCCACTCATCGGTGTCATTTTCTCCGATGCCCATCAAGCACATGGGCGGCGAGCTAGAAAACGAAATCGCCTGCGACATTACAAATCCATGCTCTCTAGAACAAGTTTTGCCGCGAGGGCTGAAGTTCCTGAAGCGTCCAGTTGTTCGTACTTGTGCGAAATTGCTCTTTCGATTGCTCTTTTGAGCTCCTCTTTGGACAGAGAACTATAATCGAGCACACCAAAACCGTACTGCCTCGCGAACCTGTCAGAGTTGTGTCTCTGTTCCCAGTGATTCGAAATTGGAATGCACACGCATGAAGTGCCTAGGGCTGCAACTTCGTTCAGCGTTGACGCCCCAGCCTGCGTTACAACACAATCTGCCGCCTTGAAGTATTTCAGTGAGTCCATTGTGAACGGAATAATTGAAAGGCTCTGCGATTCAGCAGCAAAGGAAGATGAGTCAAGTCGCGGTCCAAGGAGAACTGCGAGGTGCGCGTCAAGGCTTTCGGAAATCTCGTGCGCGTTGCGCGTCACAAATTGCACCAAATGGCGTCCTGCTGATGTTCCTCCTATCGTGAAGACAACCAGTCTTTCACAATTGTTGGATGGGAAAAGCTCTTTCCTGAGGTCCTGTTTAGAGTGAACTGGGATGTCGTCGACTATGGGACCGATGATATGAAAATTCTTCTTAACCCAATTTCTCAAGGATGCGCTCCTTGGTAGTGCCTCTAAATCGTCGGCGAATATTCGGAGTCCTTGATTCATGAATGCCTTCTTGAGAGACCTGTTTGCATACGCCATGATAAGTAAGTTAATTGGGTTTCTTGATTTTGACTCTAAACGCGCGTAATCAGTGATAACCGCTCTCCACTTCGGAAGTGCGGGCGAGTGATCCCAGATAAATGAGAAAAGAGTCTCGACGAATTCATCTTGTATCAGCGAGCGATATTCCTCAAGATGTGGTTTGATGAATCCATAGTTTTGTTTTCCCAGTTTAGCTGAAAATCTTGCGACCTTCGACATATCTTGTATTCTTCCTTCAAACGTCCCTGACTCCATCGCCGAGCTGACACTTTCAAGCTTCGATGAGATTTCGAGAACATGCTCTCCGCTCCCCCTGATAAATGACAAGACAGGTTCTGCGCATGCCCAGTCAATCTGGACACAGGGATTAAGAGATCTGATTTTCTTTGCAATCGCAATGCTCCTCCTTGCATGCCCGAGTCCCACTGAAGAAATTCCGTACAAAATCTTCAAGTGCTTGCTATCCACTTGGCATTAGACGATCTGGTCGAGTAGAAATGTTGCTTAGGCCTCTATCAGTTCGCGAGTTGCAGATGTGAGAACCTTGGGCTTGTCTTTTGTGATCAGGATATCGTCTTCAATCCTTACTCCTCCGAGTGAAGGAACGTAGATCCCCGGTTCCACTGTGACCACCATCCCTGGTTGCAACTTCGATTTTACTGCGAGAGAAAGGGCTGGACCGTCATGGACCTCAAGGCCAAGGGAATGACCGGTTGAGTGAATGAACCTTCCTTTGTATTCAGTCGAATCGATCAGACCCGCAACTTCGGAGTGAACATCGGCACCACTGTGATCAATGGTGCACATCTCTGTTCCGACTCGGAGGGCCTCTTTGACTATTTCGTACATTTTTCTTTGGCCCTTGGATGCACGGCCATACACAAGAGTTCTAGTAATATCAGAACAATATCTCCGGTACTTTGTCCCATAATCCAGAAGAACGAACTGATCCTTCTTGAGCCTGGCCTCACCGGCCATGTAATGAGGAAGAGCGCTGTTATTCCCAAAAGCGACGATTGATGGAAACGAGACGCCCGAGCCTCCGCCGAGCTGCATCCGGTAGGCCATTTCTGCGGCTATTTGGCCCTCAGTCACCCCGTCTTTCAGAAGTTCAGGGACGCTCTTGTATATCTTGGAGGCGATTGAGCATGCTCTCTGTATCGCATCCAATTCATCTTGGTCCTTTATCGCGCGAGCATTTGCAACTGCACCTCCAATGTCCACAATCCTCACCCCTTTGAATAAAGCCTTAATCAAATTGAATGTGGAAAGAGAGAGTTCTGAGAAATTCATCCCTATTGTTTTGACATTTTTGCCAGCTCGTTCCTTGAGCTTCTGTTGATTTCCACTTGCCTCTCTGAAAGCAAAGACCTCAATTCCCTTTGAATCAGATCTCGCAATGGATTCTTCGAGTGGAGACGTAAACAAGGAAATCCCATCATGCCTCTTTGCGAGCAGGAAAGAATTTTCAAACAACCCTGCTTGAAAGCCTGTTAGGTAGAAAAACGATGTATCTATGACAGAGGAGCCATTTGCAATGATGATTGCGTCAGGTTTCCTTCTGATATCTTTGTTATTTTCGATCTGTTCAAATATTCTTGCGGCCCGTTTGCTTGGCAGTGCTTGCAATCTCTTTCATTTTTTTCGATCTAAACTAAGCAAGAAAAGGCTTTTCATTGATCCAGGTACCTTCAAGGAAAATCAAGCCATGCCTTAGAGTATGTCCTACGCTCACGCCTATGGAAAGAGTCTTTGCAGGACTTCCTTTTACTACATAACGTCAATTCGTTGATTAATGAAGAAAATTTTATCTTGCTGGCGCAACCGGGTGCTTTTTTTACGAATGAAGCTGTTTCAGGTTCTTTGGTTTGGAGAGCTTGTTTCAAGCTGTGAATTGATCAATGAGCTCCTCCTCTTTGTCTTGCTGATGCCAACGTTGAAATCTTAACAAGTGTAGGCTCGTCTCGCAGTGAAAGATTATTACCTGTGATTTCATCATGGAGCATCTGAATATGCAACAGGAACACATCGCTGCAGAAAAACTCGCAACAATGAACTTTGATGTAAGCGACGAGCAAAAGATTGTTCTCTCAGTGGTTGACGAAGCTTGCAAGAAGATAAGGCCGATTGAGGACAAATGCTACCTTGAACACAGATTCAATGACATGGTACTTCCGATTTTCAAAGAAGCTCACCTCCTCGGTCTTCCAATTTCACGAGATTATGGCGATGGGCAAGGAGCAGACTCGCTCACTTATGCCCTAGCCCTCGAGCGTGTGGGGAGAGAGGGCACCGGCGTCAGAACGTTTTTCTCAGGTCACACTTCTCTGGGTCAATTAACACTCCAAAAGTGGGGAAATGAGGAACAGAAGGAAAGGTATCTCCCAAAGACTACTCGTGGAGAAATGATAATGGCGTTTGGACTCACCGAACCTACTGCTGGATCTGATCCGGCGTCTCTCAAGACAAGCTTCGAAGAGAAAGGGAGCGACTTTTACCTCAATGGAAGTAAAGCGTGGATCTCAAACGGATCTATTGCAGACCTGATTATTGTGTTCGCATATCCCAAAGGAAAGAGTGAAGGAATGTCAGCGTTTCTGATTGAAAGGAATTCAGAGGGATTCAGTGCTGAAGCTATCAAGAACAAGCTTGGACTCCCAACGAGTGACACTGGTTTGCTTTATTTCACGAACTGCAAAGTTCCAAGAGAGAATTGCCTCGGCCCTGTTGGTAAGGGACTAAGCATCGCTTACTCTGCTCTCATGAGTGGAAGATTGTCTGTGGCCGCTGGATGTGTCGGCGTGGCACAAGATTGCCTAGATGAAGCCGTCAAGTACTCGAAGGAAAGAATTCAACACAAAAAGAAGATAGGCAAACACCAGCTTGTCCAAAGAGAAATAGCAAAGATATCTGTAGAACTTGAAGCTGCAAGACTCTTGACCTACAGAGCTGCAATTGCGAAGACAGAGTCGGACAACGATCCGAAAAATGCCGAACTTAGAAACAAGGCGGATTGGATGATTGCCCAAGCAAAATACTATGCTGCCAATGCCTCTTTTGATGCTGCGGACCGCGCGGTGCAGGTTTTCGGGGCCAATGGATTCTCTTTCGAAAATCGCCCCGCACGTCACCTAGTTGACACTCGTGTCTGCAGAATTTACGAGGGTACTGACCAAATATTGGAACAAAAGATGGCTGTCAAGCTCCTCGGCTCCGAGTACGAAGCATACTCTTGACCCCTCAAATCTGAATGACGACAACTCTCCGTAAACGAAAAATACGCACTGAGAAAGCTAGTTTCTAGATTTCCTCGAAAGGTGCTGGTTTCTTGGTAGAGATACTCGTGTGCTTCAAACATGTTATAGATGAAACGGAACTCAAGATAGATAGAGGGAACAACAAGATCAACTTCGAAGGTGCCAAGACCAAGATCAGCGATGATGACAAGAACGCTATCGAGGAGGCCATCAGAATCAAGGAGAAGAATGGCGGATCTGTGACTGCGTTATGCGTTGGCTCCGCCGATGCCAAGAAGAGCATGAAAGAAGCTCTTGCGATGGGATGCGACAGAGGGCGATTGCTCGTCGATCCGGCATTTCAAGATAGCGACGCTATCACGACTGCCAGCATTATATCTCAGGCGATCAAGAAGAAAATCCCAAAGTTCGATCTAGTCATCACAGCTACTGGGAGCACGGATGCACTTACTGGAATCGTGGGCCCTTCGCTAGGGGAATCCTTGGGCATTCCTCAGATCACTTTTGCTTCGAAGATAGCAGTTTCAGCAAACAAGGTGACCGTGGACAGATCGGTCGAAGAAGGTCTTGAAACTGTGGAGTGCGAATTTCCAGTTCTAATCACGGTCTCAAGAGAAATCAATCAACCAAGATTCCCAACGCTGATTCAGATTATGAGTGCCGGAAAGAAAGAGCTTCTAGAATGGAATGCTCAAGCTCTAGAGATAGATCCCTTGACTGTTGGAAAGCAGGGCTCAAAGATTGAGACGAATGCCCTCAATGTGCCGAAATCTGCTCGGAAGAGGATCATTTTTGAAGGCAAGCCTGAAGATGCTGCGAAGCAACTTGCCGAAGCGATGTTTAAGGAAGGATTGGTCAAGTAGAAAAGGAGAGGTAGGCCAATTGTCTCAGCAGCAAGGAATTCTAGTATATTCAGATCTGCCCGAAGTTACACTCGAGCTCATTACACTTGGCCAGAAGTTGAGAGCTGGCAACCTCTCGGTTGCCGTTATCGGGTCAGGAGATCTTCAGGATCAGATTTCAAAGCTTTCTGTCGATGGAGTGACCAACATCTACAAGGTCTCAAATGATTCTCTGAGTGGCTTCATTGGCAAGCCTATGGTTGACGCTCTCGAAGCAGTCTGCTCCGAGGCCAAGCCAAATGTCATCATAGTGGGAGCCACAAGACGAGGAAGGGAAATTGCTCCGAGGCTTGCAACCAGATTGAAGATAGGATGCATAACCGACGCATTAAACCTTGAGATGGCTAATGGCAAAGTGAGCGCAGAACGGCTAGTGTGGGGAGGGAATGCGCTCGCGTCTGTTACCTCCAAGGGAGCGACTGTTGTCACAATACCATTGCACTCAAATCAAAAGGCAACTGGAAGTGCACAGCCCAACGTAGTTGAAGTCAGCGCCAATCTGAATCCCTCCAAGGTCAAGCTCCTCGGGAAAAAAGAACGCCCACAGGGGCAGGTGAGCATCAAGGACGCTGAGATTGTCGTCTCGGCTGGCAGGGGGTTCAAGAAGAAGGAAGATCTATCATTGCTTGATGGCCTTGTATCAACATTGCATGCGGTCATGGGCGCTTCTCGACCCCTTACTTCTGATCTTGGCTGGGTGCCCGAGGAGAGGCAGGTTGGACTTTCTGGAACAACCGTGAAACCCAAGCTCTACATTGCTGTCGGAATTTCTGGACAGATTCAACATTTGACAGGAATGCGTGATTCCAAGGTCGTTGTTGCGATCAATAATGACAAAAATGCACCGATCTTCCAAGAATGCGATTATGGTGTCGTTGGAGATCTCTATGCTGCCGTCCCAACACTTGAGAAAGCACTCAAGTCGCAATTGGGTTCCTAGCTTATCGTTGAGCTCTTGTCCGACGCTCTCAAGACCTCTTTTGCACATCTTGATATTTTGAAGCTGGAACACAGATACAGCGATTCAAGACAAGCGTTTAAAGGATGAAAACAAATAGAAAAACGAGATGGATTTAGCAACCGCGGCCCCTCTCATAGTTTATGCCGTTTCAATAGCAAGCGTTGTCGGGATCTTCTACGCAGTCTTCTCTTCCTCAAAGAAGACTGGCACAAGTCTCGCCCCCAACCGATTCCTACTTTTGACCAGAGACGAATTGAATCGTCTGCGAACTGGAGAACCTGTCTTTCTGATGCATCTTTCGATCGCTCTCGGAGTTGGACTTTCCATTGTCATGGTCATTCTTGACCCACTTTGGAAATTTGTGCCCCTCCTTAGAATTGTTTTGCTCGTGGTGTCTTTGCCACTTGTGGCAGGACTCTTTGCTGCATTTGTTTGGAGAATACAACGGTATCAGCAAAGCAAACAAGTAGAGAAGGAATTGCTACATATGAACTCTCCTTTCTCTCGCGCATCAACGATCTTGCAGCTCATTCTCATAATTGCGATCTTGTTCACAACAACAGAGCTGATTCTCGGATGGTTTCGGAACCTAGCGATCGTGGATGCTGGATTAAGCATCATCAGAAACTCGCTTGTCGTTGTATACTACAGTAAACCAACTGTGAATCTCTTGCAGAATTTTGATAGGCCGCCTACCTTAGTGAGGACTCCTTTCAAGCTAAGTGATGTTCTGGAAGGGAAGATCGACGCCTCTGAGATCAAGATTGGAGTGAACACAATCTCAGAATTTGAACCATACGAGAAGCTGTCTTACGATTCTTGCGTGGAAATCGGTGCCTGCGAGTCAGCGTGCCCTGCAACCGCAGCGGGCCGACCGCTCTCCCCGAGAGTCCTGGTCAGAGAGGTTAGTCTGCTTGCAGGCAAGGATGGTCAAAATGCCGATCCATTAAGCTCGGTAAACGAAAATGAGCTTTGGTCTTGCACATCTTGCGGTGCATGTGTTGCAAGTTGTCCTGTTTCCGTCAAACATTTGGATATCATATACGATCTCAGGCGAAGCCTAGTGAATAACGGCAAGCTGGACAAGGACAAGTCTTCCCTGCTTCAAAACCTCATGCAGAACCAGAATCCGTACGGCTCAAATTCGAGCTCAAGAGCTGATTGGGCAAGAGATCAGGGCATTGATACATTTTCAGCAAATCCCAAAGCTGAATACCTTTACTGGGTCGGGTGCGTCTCTTCTTTTGACCAGAGGGCACAGAAAATTGCAAAATCTCTGGCCAAGATTCTGAAAAATGCTGACGTTTCCTTTGCAATACTTGGAAGTGAAGAACTATGCAACGGTGATCCTGCAAGACGACTGGGCGAAGAAGGCAGGTATCAAGAATTAGCCTACCAAAACATTGAGAAGATGAATTCGTATGGAATCAAGAAGATAATCACAGCATGCCCTCATTGTTTCAACACAATCAAGAACGAATATCCAACTTTCGGCGGTAATTACGAAGTCGTATATCACACGCAGCTCATTTCTGACTTGATCAAAAGTGGGAAGATCAAGCTCCCTTCCGACAAGGTAAAAGACATCTCTGTGACTTTGCACGACGCCTGCTATGCTGCCAGGTACAATAACATCTTCGATGAGCCTCGAAATGTCCTAAAGGAGGCAGGTGCAGAAATGTATGAGATGCATCGTTCAAAGGAGAAGACATTCTGCTGCGGAGCTGGAGGCTCAAACTACTGGTACAAAGTGCCCCAACAACGAACGATTTCTGGGATTAGAACAGAGGAAGCCTCGCAAACAGGTGCAAGCACAATCGCAACAGAGTGCCCCTTCTGCCTCTCTATGTTTGAAGATTCTACCAAGGTGTCTAACACAAAGATGGAAGTCAGAGACATTGCCGAGATAGTTGCGGAAGAAATTTGATTCAGTCTGCTAACAAGTAAAGGTTGATGACTTGATCGGAATCGGAGTAGGAATATTGTAGGTAGTTGTGGGATAACCGTTGATGTAGTAGTTTACACCAATATCAAGAGTTTCGCCGGAGCTGAAGTAGTTCGGGAGAGGAACATCGATCTCCTCAAAAGTCGAGTTCGCAGGATTGTAGTATGCATATGCGCTCTGATTCAAAGGAAGATCAAGCCTAATCTGGCTTCCACTGAATATAGTCGTCAGGACGAAGTTCATTCCGGTTCGGTTGCCTAATACTTGGATTTCAAGCCAGTTCGAAGAGTTCAGGGGAATGCCCGGGCATCCAACGGGAGAGGAGGTGTGTATTACGCTGGCCCCAAAGCTGAAAATCTGGTTCGGAGGCTGGTCGGATCTAACCAAAAGACCGAGCACAGAGCCGACCAGTATCGAGGAGACGATCACGATGATTGTGATCTTGTATGCGTTCCTCAATTCCTATTCCAACGACTCAATCTCAGTTTGTTATAAAAGATGAACCCCTGCCTTTTAAGAATAAGAGATCAGACTAAGATTGTACAATTCCGGGCGCTAGACCTCACAGTTTCGTATGATGGAAGGAGATAGGTATTGTGAATCATATCTTTACACTGGGAGCGATCCGAGAGTATGCCGTTATGGATGATTACGCTGACTGTGAACAATTCCCACGAGCAAAGTGCGTCGCAAAATCATTGACAAGATACTACAACGATGAAGAGTCAAACTATCAGCCCTAAGAAAGGATCTGTGTAGAGCACATACTAGACAATGAATTCTTGTGCCTTCTAGAATGTGTTCCGTGATACGGGCCTCATTTCAGCTTCCGTCAAGGTACAAAGTCATAAGTAGAAGATCTAGCAATGGCTTTGGACTTTCATTAATTTCCATAATGAACCCCCCTCCCCTCTTTTCACACTGGAGTACGCTGCTATCCCTCTTAAGGAGCAAAGTATCCACAAAGAAAGCAAATAATATTCAAAGCAAATGATCAAATCACCCCGTATTTACCTAGTCTAGCTTCAAAACAAGTACGCGCAAAGAAATCTAATCACGAATGAATCAATAGAGATTCACCTTCGGAATGCAAAGCATTGACTATCATCTTTGGGGCAGGCTAGTGAAAGTATTGCGGTCAAGGTATCAAGATCCAACGATTTTCGGTAAACCCAACAGTCCCAAACCTGAACCTGGTCTGTTACTCAAATGCCATGTTTGAGATTATGATCTTCATTATTTCAGAGGTGCCCTCTCCGATAGTCATGAGCTTCGCATCTCTCCAGTGCCTGTGTACATCAGCTTCGTCAGTGTAACCATACCCACCATGCAGCTGGATTGCCTCGTTGCACACCCGCAGTGCCATCTCCGTTGAGTAGAGTTTTGCTTCGCATGCTTCGGCTGAGAAATCCTCACCAAGGCCCTTTAGGCTAGCGGCGTGATATGTCATCAACCTGGCAGCATTGATCTCGGTCATCATTTCTGCAACCTTTGATCTTGTCATTTGGAAATCAGAGATATGTTTCCCAAATGCATCCCTTTCAGTTGCGTACTTGATTGTCTTGTCCAATGCGGCCTGAGCTATCCCCACACTTAAGGACGCAACGCTGATCCTTCCACCAAGCAGCATCCTCTTAGCATACTCGAATCCCTCTCCGACTTTTCCAACCAGATTTTCCTTTGGCACCTGTACATTGTCGAAGGTAAGACCCATAAGACTAGATCCTTTCAGTCCCATTTTTGGTATGTTCGCCCCATGAGAAAATCCAGTTGCATCTTTTGGCACGATTAGAGAGGCAAAACCCGATCGCGTTCGAGCAAACACGAAGTAATAGTCAGCTTTGCCAGAGTTTGTAATGTACATCTTGGATCCGTTGATTTTCCAATTCTCGCCCTCAAGCTCTGCCATAGTTGTCATGGAGCGGGCGTCAGATCCAGCATTTGCTTCCGTGAGTGCAAATGCCGCGAGCTTTCTCCCAGCGATCAAATCGCGCAGGTACTTTTCATGTTGCTCTTTGCTTCCGAATTGATAGAGACCATCGCAGACTGTCCCGTGAATCGCCAACGAAATTGCTGTGCTCGCGCATCCTTTAGCTACCATTTCCATGGCTGCGATGTATATTGGATATGGGAGTTCAAGTCCTCCGAGCGCTTCAGGATAATGAATGTTTGTGAATCCTTGGGCAAATATCATATCCATATTTTCCTTAGGGAAGATTCCCTCTTTGTCCACCTTCCGCGCTGTAGGAAGGATCTTCTTTTCGACAAATTCTCCGAAAGACTCGAGTAGCTCGTTATAGTCCTGTTTCTTCTTTGGAAATAGAATGGAGATTATCTTTTTCTGTTCTTTTGTGTAGAAGCCCATATCTTATCACGCCTACTTCTCAAATGAAATTTTAGTTGCAAAGAAAAAAAGCATAAGATCTACTCACCATTTTTCAAAGTGTACCACTTGGTCGAAGGGCCTTCTCCCACGCTTCAGTGATGGCGATCTTTTGTCCTTCGCAGGTTTTCCGATCGAAATCGTCCCGACTGGATGAAATTTCTCAGGTATTCCAAGGAAATTTCTGAGAGCAATTGGGTCGAAAGTCCCGGCGAAAGCCGCAGCGTATCCCAGATTAACTGCAGCTAGAAGAACTACCATCGATGCGGCACCGACGTCAAAATACCAGTACGGCACTGGCCATTGTATCTCCTTTCCATCGTCTTGAAGCTTGTCTGGCTCTCTGTATCTGTCGTGATAGATCTCCTCGCTCACGCAAGGCACTATTATCAGGGGTGCCTTTGAGATAAACTCTCCAAACCCACCCGCAGCATAGTCAACTTCTCCTTGGATCTTGCCTACTTCTCTCCGGCGCAATGCATCCCTCACGACAATATATGCACAGCCTTGACTGAATCCAGCACTTGGTGAATGCATTGCTAGGTCTAGTATCCTCCTAACGTGCTCCTCTGGCACCGGTTCAGGTGTGAAATTCCTGACCATCCTTCTGTTGAGAACGGTTTCCTCGAACTCCAATCCTCTGCACTTTAGAGATTTTAACGCTGCCTCACGTTATAACTTTTTCAAAGAATGGGCACGCCTAAATCGGATTTGTATTGCAGGAACAGGTCTTTAGTTGAGAATCGAAATCTTAAATTATGTATCTAGAGATTTTTCGCATGGTTTTGGCAAGTGCCCAAGCAGGACGTAGCAATCGTTGGAATCGGAGCCTCAAGATTCGATTCTATAACCGCCGGACTCTCTTACAAAGAGCTAATGTTTGAAGCTGCCATTCGAGCTTATGCCGACGCAGGAATTGACGTACGTTATGACGTCGGTTCTTTCATCTGTTGCGCTGAGGATTTTTGGGAAGGAAACAGCATCAGCGACGAGTATATGCCTGACCAGATTGGTGCAAAGCTCAGACCACTTTTCACTGTCTCTGGAGACGGGTTGCTCGGGCTTGCGCATGCTTACATGCATGTCATGGCGGGAGTGAGCGATCTCGTTGTGGTAGAGTCGCACAGCAAGCTCTCAGATGTGGCGTCGAAGGAGAAAATCGAGGAACTTGGCTATGACCCGACCTTCGCAAGGCTTCCTGGCATTGATCCGAGGTATCTTGCAGGGCTAGAAATGAGAAGGTACATGGAAGAGTCGGGAAGCACCCATGAAGACTGTGCCGCAGTTGCGGTAAAGAACAAACGTAATGCTCTGAAGAATCCGCGTGGAGTCTACGCAGAGAGTCTGGCACTCGGAGATGTTTTGGACAGCGAAGAGATTGCGTCGCCTCTCACCAAAGGTGAGATGAGTCAGCCAGCTGATGGCTCTATCGTTGTAGCCGTTGCTTCGGCAAAAAAAGCACGAAAACTTTCCGACAAGCCTGTTTGGCTCTCGGGGATCTCGTGGTTTTCTGATGCACCAAACGTGGAAGAGATGGACTTGGGTCAGGCGCTTTATGCATCAAACTCCTCGCGAAAGGCTTACTCCATGGCCGGCATAACGAAGCCTGCAACACAATTTGATTTCGCAGAAATTGACGATACGTACGCCTACAAAGAACTCCAACATATTGAGTCCCTTGGACTTGCCAAGAGGGCAGGAAAATTTGTTTCATCCGGAAGAGCGAATCCCGACGGAGCAATGCCCGTTAATGTGTCCGGTGGCTCGCTAGGGACAGGGCATCTCGTTGAGGCGAGTGCATTGGCGCGGGTCTACGAAGCGGTTCTTCAGCTAAGAGGAGAAGCAGGTCCAATGCAGATATCTAGTCACAAGAAATGCGTAGTCCAATCGTGGAGAGGGATTCCAACGCAATCTGGCGTAACGGCGGTATTATCTTCGAGGTAAGCATGATGGTGAGAAAGGTCTGTGTAATCGGAGCAGGTTTGACACTGTTCCGCCGGCGAATGCTCGAAACCGGAAAGGAACTCAGCTTTGAGGCATGTCGTATGGCCCTTGATTCGGCTGGAATACAAAGAAAAGAGGTTGACTCTGTAGTTATGGGATCGGCCCCAGATGCATTCGATGGCGTTCACATGAAAGGAGAGTACCTTTTGGACGGAGCTGGAGGATACAAGAGACCTTATTCTCGAGTCTATGTCGGCGGTGCCACGGGAGTATATGTTCCAGTTTCAGCTTGGTGGCATGTGGCATCAGGAATGAGCGATGTGTGTCTTGCAGTGGCTGAAGAGAAAATGTCGCCGCTCCAGCCTCATCCTCAGTACGCTTTTTGGAGCATTTTCGACCACCATATGGAGCGACCTCTTGGCGTGACTCTGCTCTGGATTTTTGCTCTTGAAATGCGAAGATACATGGCTGTGCATGGAATCAAGGAAGAGGAGATCGCACAGGTATCTGTCAAGAACAAACACAATGCCATAGATCACCCTTGTGCTCAGCTCCCGGCTGAAATAACCGTGGAAGACGTGATGAAGTCTGAGCCGATGGTATGGCCAGTCAAGAGACTCGATGTGAGTCCTCCGAGCGACGGAGCAGGAGCGGTTATACTTTGCTCAGAGGAATTTGCCAAGAAAATGACCAAGGAGCCAATTTATGTTGCAGGCTGTGGATGGAACATTGACAGCACATACTGGACTAACCGTGATCTCTACTATCCACAATACCTAGAGAATGCGGCCAAGATGGCATACAAACAGGCCGGGATAGCCAATCCGAGGAAAGAGATAGATGTTGCAGAAGTCTACGATCCATTCGATTACAAGGAACTACATCATATGGAAGGATTGCAGCTTGCAAAAAAGGGGGAAGCACCGAAGCTCACCACAGCAGGTGTAACACAGAGGAATGGGGAACTCCCAATCAATCCTTCTGGCGGCCTACTCGGAGTTGGAAACCCTATCGCTGCGGCAGGCATGATGAAGGTGTGCGAGATATACTTTCAATTGACGCACCAAGCTGGCAAGCGGCAAGTAAAGAAAGAGGTCCACACAGGTCTTGCGCAGGCATGGGGCGATCTGATGCAGTACAGCTCAGTATTTGTGATGCGGAGAAGGTGAAAGGAAGATGAGCGAGAGGGTCAAATTCTTCCCCGGCAGAGAAATAAGATCTAGGTCCATAGATGAAGTTCTCGCATCAGAATATGCTGCGGATCTCAAGTACTCATGGGCTTCAGGAGCGGCGATGAGTCGTTTCTTGATCGAGCTCAAAAATGGCAGAATCATCGCGCGTAAATGCAACAAGTGCAAGAGGATCTTACTTCCGCCGAGGATATTCTGCGAAGACTGCTTTAGGGAGACGGATGGCTGGTTTTATGTCAAGGACACGGGCACCGTCAATACGTATTCCATTTCCTATGTTGCCGCCGACGCATCAAGGCTCAAGGAACCGCTATTCGTCGCCGTGATAAATATCGAAGGAGCCACTGAAGGTATGGGATTCCTTCATCTCCTCGGAGAGGTCTCGGAAAAGGAGCTCAAAGTCGGGATGAGGGTCGGTGCAGTCTGGAAACCTGAAGCTGAAAGAATCGGGTCTATACTTGACATCAGGTACTTCAAGCCGATCTAGGAGGGAAAAGGGATGGAGAGAATAACTGAAGGAGATCAGATCCGGAGATGGAACGACCACATCCCACTTCAATGGAAGTACACGGCAGGAGTTGCAGGAGAGAGATTCCTCCAACTTTTAAAACAGGGAAAAATTCAGGCGAGCGTTTGCAGAAGCTGCAACAAGACGTATCTCCCCCCGAAGATATTTTGCAAAGAATGTTTCGCACAGCTTAGCGAATGGCGAGATGTTCCAAGCGATAGCGGCTACGTGTACTCTTTCACCGCAGTCAATGGAGAGATCATCGCACTTGTAAAATTCGACGGCGTTGATGGAGGACTGCTCGGCAGGCTGAGGAAGGGAAGGGAAGGACCACGAATCGGCATAAAAGTCAAGGCCGTTTTCAGACGTAAGGAAGATCGGAAGGGCGCTCTATCTGACATTGAATATTTTGAGCGCACTGGTGTTTAATGCTCTCTTCATTTCCGCGCCGCGTTTGAATAGGACTTGTGAAGAGTTTGCTCCCCTCTCACGAACCGTCCCTGGGCTCCGCGCTCCCCGCCTAGAAGTCTAGTTATCAAGTGATGGATATCGCTACCCGGAAACGGATCTCGCTAGTCTATTGGCGAATTGAAGGTTTGCTAGAACCATATGGAAAG
>DAIDAB010000012.1:20880-21159 GCA_027310845.1 bacterium
GGGCATCAATAAGAATGATGCAATAACCTAAAAGGTTTCTAGCGAAATCACCTTAAGCTTAATTACTCGAATCGGGCTCCAAAATCATCAGCATACTCGGAGATTACGCTTTTTCCGAGTCCTAAACGAAGGTAATGAATAAATCTTGACACGGTCCCCTGAGAACACTCCAATCATTGTAAGCGTAACCCGCACACCGATTGGAAAATTTGGGAGGACGTTGCGTGACTATCCTGCCGTCAAACTAGGAGCGATAGTTGTTCGATACGCACTCAAACG
>DAIDAB010000130.1 GCA_027310845.1 bacterium
GCAGTGGGTCTCAAACTGGCTTTCAGCATGTGATCTGCTCGGGGTGAGAAACCTGTTCTACTTGGACCAGTTCACCACAAGTGGCATCGGCTCACCGTGGATAATGAACTTCATACAATCCAATCCAACCGCGCAAACATATTATTCGAATGGTCAGCCCGCAGATTACATCTCCTTTGACAATCCGGCCGTTGCAAAAGCTGTGGAGAGTGACCTAACCGTACTCTATTCGTATTACGGAAACCACACGTCCTGGGTTGGACTAGGGACTGGTTCAACTCAGGACAATCCGTACTACGCAGGAAATGGCGCTCTCCCCTCGTTGGGTTACTCCAATTCCTCAATACAGCAATTTGTTAATTCGGTCTATTTTCAAAGGGACCTAAATCAGACTGGGTTCCTCCCGAGCGGAGGGCTAGATCCACTGTGGGCATCATTCAGAAATATTGGGAATACCATCCCTCTCTCTTCAGGCAACTATGCAAATCCTTCATTGTTTGAAGTGTATGGGAATGTAACTTTCGCTCACATGCTCGCGATGAGGTTCTACATCCCGCAGAGCGAACAATCAATAGATCTCTCGTGGTACGGAAACATTGTTGGTAGCCCAAGCAATCTAGAAACGATGATCTTTGCAGATCACAGCGGTTCTTTTAATCCAAAGCAAGCACCACTTGCAACACAAAACGAGTCCTCTTCCACAATCTCTTCCACAGCAGGATGGCAGGGGCCGATACAATACAGCGCAGTTTTTTCACCAGGATATTATTGGGTCGTTTTCGAAACCTCTTCGAGCAACAGTCAAAATTATTATGGCATTTACACAGAGAACCAGCAAGGATCCAGTTCTAATGCACTCTCTTCTTCATCATCTGGTTTTTCACTGAATGGAAAATGGTTAGCTGCCGGTTCTAGCGTGCTCTGGATAAAGGATACGAGCGGTTCAAATCTGACAATCTACCCGTACCAGTCTACAACTTCTAGCCTGCCGCTTTCTCAAACCTTTGTTGCCAGTAGTTCTTTCTCGTTCAATACAGTATTCCTTTTCCTGGGCCCAAGACAGTACAGTCCAGTGACTGCAACGATTTCTATAATCGATCAGACAAACGGTGGGCAGGTACTAGCTCAAGGGCTCTTAAGTCAGGCTCTGATCCATGGCCTTGAAAACTGGGTTCCTGTGTCACTGGGAAATGGTGTAACTACAACAAGCGGTCACACTTACACGATTCAAATCACCGAACAAACTGGAGATAATTCCTGGAGCGGCGTAGTCCAAGCTCTAAATTCAAATCCTTCTGTTGCAGGATTCCAAAACCAAACTCAGTCCTGGCTCTTTAAGCTTGGTTTCATGAATTTCGCGCAAACCCACTTCGATTACACTGCATTCAATGCGGGAACAAATGCAGTAAAGGCAAATCAGACGCTTGCTTTCCGATTCTACCCCTCCACGAACGAGACACTTCAGTCAGTCGAACTCTTAATGAAAAGCCAGAGTTCAAGCAAGGCTTTTTACACCTCAGGGACGCTCACGGTTGCGCTCTGGAGCAGTGCGCCCTCAGGCTCGTCTCCCGCCTCCCCAATACTTCAGTCAGTTACCTTGCCCGGATCTTTCATACCACTGAACGGCTTACTAACTGTTCCAGCTTTCACCTGGCAAGTGACAGGCGGTCAACCGTACTGGATAGTGCTATCCAGCAGTGACCCTGTCGGATATACCCTTGCTCAATTTGCAAACCCATACTTCTCACCAGTCCTGCTCTCCACCAACAATGGCGCAACTTGGCAGAATCCCAGCCAAGGCGCGACAGACCTGAGCTATCAGGTCGTGCTTTCTGGAGAAACAATAGGAAACCCAGCTGTCAGTGTTGCGACGCTCGCTCTTTCATCACCATCGACTGTCTTCGCAGAGCCATTCACTGTTTCCTCGCAGACTCAGATATCTGGCCTTTATTTGGGTCCGATTGGATTGCAACAAGCGCAAAACCCCAATAATCAACTCGTCGTATCCATACAACCAGATAACGGCTTTGGCGAGCCTTCAGGAGTCGTGCTTGCATCAGGTTCGATCAGCGCAGGTAACATCACAACGTCATCTCCAAATTACATCGGATTCCCATCTGTTGTAAAACTCGTGCAAGGACAGAAGTACTGGATCGTCGTGCAACCTCTGGGAGGAAGCTATTTCGTAGAGCCAGACATCTATTCATTGCCCCCAAGCGGCATACCATCAGGTTATACCGCATTGCTATCTACAAACGGGGGAAGTTCTTGGAACCAAGTTAGTGGTAACCAGACCGAGATACTCGCATACGGCCTCGCTTCTCCCTATTTATTGCTGCCAACTTTCAACACTTCCGCAATATTCCAACTCCTAGCAGACCACGCCTTTTCCACACAATCCGGATTGCTCAAGGGTTGGAACGCTTACACTCAAGTCTCAGAGGCAAACACATTCTATTCGATTGTGACTTCATTTCAAAGTCTCACGGGACAAAGTTGGATATTTTCTGCAGGCGTCGATTCAAACGTAGTAAACCAGCTTGGCTACGGCAGTAATATGATCGGGGTGGGTGGCCCGATTGGTGATTGCTCTAACCTCAACAAATATCTTCTCGGCGAGGCGCCATTAGAAAACACCCAGTATCTCGGGATAACAAATTCGAGCCTCCTCTCAAAGTGCCTAGCTCCGAATGCAAGTTCGCTGGCCAAGGAACTCAATTATTTGGTTTACGCAAATCATGATGCAGGGCCAAACTCAAATTCGAAGATACTTGTAGTTGGAGACACTCAATCAAGCAGCAATATTTCCTCTTACCTTTCTAATGCGTTCATTGTCACGAACACAGTACTCGGGTCTAACCCAAACCTCTTTCTGCCAGGCGCATTATCAACATACTCTGCAGTCATCTGGCTCTCAAACTCGAATTCGACAGCCTATTCAGCTGCCATAGAGAGCTATGTGAATGCAGGAGGCCAGCTCATCGTGGGTGCTCCATCCTCTCTAGTACCCAATTGGCTGTACCCTCTCATTGGTTTCAATCCTTCTTCAATACCAAATTCCAACATCACAGCTCCTGGGAGTATCCAGCGCTTGTATGATACATTGACCAACCATACGAATTACAGTCAAGGCCCAACGCTTAGAGTTCTAACGAATACCACCTGGGTTTCCTCGGGCGACGGGCTGAATTTGGCTGAAAACAATCTTAGCAGCGGAAAAGTCGTGTTTGTGCAGTTCGCGAGCGGGAACATTACAGTTTCTCCTCAAATGTCAAACCAGCTCATTGTTCTTTCAAACATCGTCGCAAACAACCTGAACAGTCATGGATCAAGCCCGTTCTGGTATGGAACAGGTATTCAGTCAGGAGGAAATTCGCAGACCATCTATAGCATAACTGGTGGAAGTGGATCGCCGCTACTCGTCTGGTTATCGAATCCGTCCGATTCAAACGTAAGTATTTCTCTGGAGCTTAACGCTTCATACTACGGTCTACCTTCCCAGTGGAGTCTGATTGACATGTCCAACCTGCACATCTCATTTGGTAGTGGGCCTTTGGTTTCTATCAACTCGACACTGCCGCCACAGTCTTGGATACCGTTCTATGTCGTTCCTTATGCTAGTGAATCGATTGAGCTGTTTTCTAATGTGGGGCTTGTCAGGCAGCTTCTCTATCCGAATCAGGGGTTGTACTACTTTGGAGGAGTGCAGAACCAGTCTGCGTTCACGGCTCTCAAATCATTGCTGTCGGTGCAGAATGTGACGCTCAATGACAAGACGAACCTATCTCCAGCGCCATCAGCGACTGCCTTAATGGCTCAAACTAAAGGGTGGTACTACGATACCAACAGCAATACACTCTTTGTAAAGTACGTATCAACTGGTAATGATAGTGTGCGCGTGTTCTATTCGGCGACCAAAAGCCCTTCGACATCAGGTTTGTTTTCGTTTCTGTTAGACTTTGGAATCGTTGCAATAATTGTAGCGGCAGTCTCAGTGTTTCTGTACGTTCGATCAAGGAATAGAAGAAATACAATACACGGTGAAACCGTCGTACCGGGCTAAAGATACCCTGTTCTCTGACAAGTTCAATCGCGCAGGTGACTGGAGTTAATTCTTACAAATACTACTCTCCTTCTAGATTCGAGATTAAAACACCCCAGTTGCGAATCTCAAGCCTAAATGGAAGCAACCAAGTTGAACTGCATTGGTAGCGATAAGCTTGCTTTTCTGCTCACTATTACCTGCTAAATTCGCACTTAAATTCTAGATTGCAACAAGTAATGAACTTCACTCGATTTTTCTGTTCAACGAATAAAGTACGACCGTAGCCACGGTCAGCATTATCCAAACCAAGAATAGGGCCACCGAGATAATCACATCGAAATCTGGAAGGCCGCCACCATGTAAGAATGCGTCATAGGTCAGGATACTTTTTGCAATGGCCACAATGAGAGCAATAATTGCGGCTCCCCCGTAGAACTCAAGAGGATGTTTTATTGCAGTGAAATCAACAAGTTTAGCAATTGGATTCGTTGAAAGAGAAGTGCCTGATCGACTCGGGCTATTTCCAGAAAGGGCTCTTGTGGATACCTCGTACTCCATGATCCCAAGGCTGAGTTTCCTTGCTTCTGGTAGAATATCAGTCTTCTCGGAAGAACGCGATACCATTGTTGAAACGGCTACCTTGCTATAGGCCCTAAACGGGGAGCGCGCGTCATGAACTGGCAAACCATAGACGGTCAAAAGCGAGGTGTGATAATCTTCAGAGAGGTCAACTTGTCTCAGAGGAGTTCGGCTCCCGATGACAATGTCTGCCTCGCGTTTTAATACGGAATTGACAAGTTTCAAAATACTCGAGGTTTCACATACCGAATCTGTTGGGAGTGTAACCAAGACGTCTGCGCGGGCTTGGCTTGCAGCGAGAAAGAGTGACCGCATCCCTGCCCCGATCCCCAGGCGATGCGGTTGAGTTATCACCTGTGCATTAAGCGTCTGCGCAATCTTGGCCGTTGAATCAGTAGATGCGTCATCACAAACTACGATTTCGCCAGAGATTGAGCTGAGAGGTGAAATTATCCTCTCAATCACGCCTTCGTTGTTATGAGCAAGGATTCCGATGATTATCTTCGGTTGATTTCTTGCATGGGCCTCGCCCTGAAGAAGACTTGACCCCTCGTTTTGCATTCTGAATTAACGGCAACGGGATCCGAAATAAGGATTTCCACGGTGGCAAAGTCGGGTGTTAATTTCTCATGGAAGGCCATAATTGAACTTCACCCAATTTGCGTAAAATTCAATATTGACTACACCTCGGCTTCCTTCACTACAATTACAGCAGCCACAGGCGTTGAATGAATCAGGAAAATACGGGCCAGGTCAAGTAGCCGTGGCTAGCGAATGATTGTAGCAGACAGTGGATTCTCAAGAGATCTGCTCTTGGAAGACCAAACAGTCCTTTCCCCTTCGGCTATTGTTCCAAAATTGGAGAAGAAATCACGCAAATATTCTCTCCCTTTCTGCGTAATGGAATAGCGCACACGAGAGCCGCTTGTCTGGAGCGTTTCTATGAGTCCTGTCATCTCAAGAATCGAAATGTATTTCCGGCATTCTTTGAAGCTCAAATTCGCACAAGACATGAGCTGTGTGCTTCCGCATGTGTCCAGTGAAACAGTCAGGATGTCCGCTATCACATCTAGTGAGCTTCTCTTACTCGAGGTCGAATAAGGATTCTTGGTCAAAGCGCTAACCTTGGTAGGCCTTGCCTCAGATTCTATCTGAGCGACCGTTGCAATTTGTGGGTTCAACTAAGCTTCAAGCTCCTCTGATTTCCTTTCGTCTTCTGTTTCGGGAGATCTCTGAACGATCTGTTGCTGCTCCTTCTTCATGAGAAAGTACCTTGCTCCAATCAATCGGATTTCGTAACCAAGCTCGTCAGCTACTGAGGCAATCGTCGCGGACAGAATGCCCCAGCCAAGTCCTGTAAGCCCCGTATATCCAAGCGCTTCGAATACCACGGTCAGGGGAATTACCGTAGCACCCATGTGAACTAGGAGATCCTTGATCCGATTCTTTGATTTGACCGCCTTTTGGACATCTATCTGACCCGGAGAGGAGGATTCGTGAGGCAACTTGAGAGTCGGTTGAGGGTAATATATTGTAA
>DAIDAB010000131.1 GCA_027310845.1 bacterium
TCATTGAGGAATTACTCTCTCCTCTTGTCACAAACCGAATGAAAGTGCCGCTTGGAGGACTACTGGAATCATGTAAAGCCCGATGAACAGCGAAATCAGAAGATTGATCAAAGGAATAATTATCGAAAGCCTGTCTTCCTTTTTGCTTTTGCCGCCTATTCCACCCACTTCCTTTCCATTATCTACAATTGACGGGGCCAAATTCTCGTTGGACCCAGATCCAAATACCATTTGTATTGACTGCCTGTTGAGAGCTATGAAGGCGTACATGTAGGCTATCGCAAGCAGTACAGCGAGGAGGAAGTTGCCTGTGTTGACAGCCTGTGCAAGAATTAGAAACTCTCCGATGAATACTCCAAACGGTGGGGCACCTGTAACTGAAAGACAGGTCAGAGAGAACAGATATCCCGTATATCTCAATCTACCAACGAGTCCTTGGACCTGAGACATGCTCTTGCTGTCGTAGGAGGCAAGAATGTTACCCGCTTCGTAAAATGCTGAGGACTTTGCAAATGCATGCGCAACAATCTGAATTACCGCGCCTAGTGCTCCAACTCCTCCGAGGGCGAAACCAACGAGAATTATTCCCATGTTCTCCATGCTCGAATAGGCAAGCATTCTCTTGTAGTTCCGTTGGAATCCAAGAATCACTGCAGCTACTAGAGCAGTGAAAATGCCAAATCCTATCGTGAGATTCCTGATTGGTTCGAATACGGCGCTACCCTGCAACAGCATGAATGTCCGAGTGAATGCATAGAGAGATGTTGGCAGAAGAATACCTGAGAACATTGCGCTTATCGGGGAAGGCGCTTCGCTGTGGGCATCTGGTAGCCAGGCATGCATCGGCGCGATTCCCGCCTTTGTCCCGTATCCGACAAGAGCAAACCCAGCCGCGATTGCCATAATGGGTGCGTTTGCAACTGGTAGTTTGACCAAACTGGAGATCGATAGTGTCCCTTGTGAAAAGTAGACAAATACCACTGAGAGCAGCGACGCTGCAAGACCTGCAGAGACGATGAGTGTGTATCTCCACGCTGATTCAACGCTGGTTCTTTCCCGCTCCAAAGCAACAAGGAGAGCGCTAGTTACTGTTGTCGCCTCGACTGCAATCCAGATGAACCCGATGTCATTGACGACTATGGCCAAAAACATGGTAAATGCAAACAGATCGACGAGCGAGTAATACCATCTGAATTTGAAAAGTGGTTCCTTGATATGCTTAATGTAGAAAACAGAATAAGCTAGAGAAGTCAGATAAATTGAGGAGACAGTAATTGCCATCAGCTCAGTAAGTCCATCTGAGTAAAAGTAGCCAAAGTTGCCGGCGACTCTCAATCCAAGCAGAAGAAGAGATACCATGACGGATATGATTGCTCCAACAATGGATGATACAATTTCTATGCCCTCTCGTGGGAGTAGTGAAATCCCAGCAGCTGTCGCCGGTGCAATTAGCAAAATTGCGAAGAGTATTGTCATTTCCAAATCAATTTCACCCACGCAATTGTTCCAAGTCAGCCGGTTCTAGAGTATGGAAAACATCTCGCTGGGCCGAAAGTATGACGCCGATTATGACTACTCCAAAAATATCGAGTACAACCGCGAATTCAATCAAGAGTGGGATGGTTGGAGCGATGAGCGCTCCTGCGTAGAGAATGGCGTTTTCCTCCTCCACGTAGCCGGTCATTTGGACCAGCGCATTCCTTCGGCTGATTATCAACAGGAAACCCAAGAACAAGAGGGAGAACGGGACTGAAACTTGAGAGTTCGGGATAAAAGGCGCAAGTATGGTTCTGAACAAGGCGTATCCGATTATGATCATTATTACACCAATTAACATGAAGGACGGGATCCTTTGCCCGGTGCCAGTCTCTCTCAGGGAATGCTTGAATTTCCTTACCTGATAGAGCATGATCCGTGGAACAGTCACTCCTCGCATCACAGCTGTGAGAACTGCGAGATAGAACAGTTCGATACTACCCGATTGAATTGAGAGGATAGCGAAAAGCGCAGAGATCAGAAAAGATTGAACCAGGATTGCTCTGATGGTTGGATCAACAAAAGATTGACCTTGCATGTAAAGAGCTGAGAGAAGTATCAATATTCCAAGAAGCGCGACTATTTCATTCGAAAAAGGAATTGTAATCAAGTGTTAGTTACTCAGACTCCTCCGCCGACCAAGAAGAACGCAATCACAGCGAGCAAGCCAAGGCTGAATGAAATCGCTAGAAAATCCAGTATCTTGAACAGGCGTAACTTTGCAAGTGACTCTTCAGTGATCACGATGACAGCAATCAGCGCGAGCAATTTTAGGAACAGGGTACCGGCGGAGTAGAGAGCACCGACTACCGAAACATCACTTGACATCCACCATGGAATAGCGAATACATTCAGAAAGACAGCCATGAGCATGAATTGTTTCATGTACCCTCCCCACCTCGAGAGTGCCAGTAGCTTTCCCGAGTGCTCCATCATTTTGCCATCGTCGAGCATACCAAATTCCATGAGCCCTGAGCTCTCGACTGGAAGTCTTCCTGTCTCAAAAAGCAAAAGCATGAAAAAAGCGCTCATCACCAGAATGTGAGTTGCAGACAAATACCAAGAAGCGGAAGTCGCAAGTACGTTGTTCGTTACGTAAGGGTTGTTTGTTCCCGTAATTGTTGCTACACCGAAGAACACCATGATAAGAGTAGGCTCGGCGAGTGCTGTGAAGGATGCACTTCTGCTTGCACCCATCGTCGTGTAGTTAGTTCGCGCATCTAATGCAGCGATTATTCCAAAGATTCCTGCGAACCCAAACATTAGTGCACCTCCTAGCAGGTCCAGCAGAATCCCGTATGGGAGAGGATATGGCGTCACGATCGGGATAACCAAGGCGATTACTAGGTAAGCAGAGAAGGAAACGAAGGGCGCGAGAATGAAAATTATTGAAGACCGATCCGGAACAACAACCTCCTTCCTGAAGAGCTTCATGAGATCATAGTAGGGTTGAAAGAGCGAAGGACCGTGCTTGGATTCGATCATCGCCTTCAGACGGTTGATTACACCGGCCACGAGGGGTGAAAGCATCAATACAGTTCCAACTTGGATGACATTGATTATTTGCAGAGTAATTTGGTCTACCAATTTCACATTGGCTCCACGAAATTCTCAATCTTCGTTCTGAAAGGCAAAGTGAAGCACTCGTAATTCACCCATATGAGATTCCTCATTCTGATTGATCAGTCAACCAATCTCCCAATTGGTGACTTTCGATCCCTGTAACGCCTGCTCCGAGGATGAAGCGCCCCGACAAGGTTCTCGACTAAAGTAGGGATGGAAATGCTTGCTACTGAGACTTCATTGCCTGTTGTCTTCGGCCTTTGATAAGCACCGATTACAGTTACTATTGCCAAATGCACGATACCGAATTTCAAAATTGAATTTACACTCGCTCGCCATTTTCTCATCTGAGGTAGAAGCTATTGGCCCGCTTGAGGCGAGCGGTTAATGGCGAGCTTCACCGCCAGTGTGGACATGTGGTTTAGCCTGCATTTAAAAAACTGTTCGGTTCAGTTTGACCTTCCGCCGAGATATTTTAATTTCAGCATTCAAGGAGTGAATTCGGCGCGCTGGTCGTCGCCGAGCACGACCAGACTGTAATCATCTGGAGAGAGACTTCACGCAGACTTGCGACGCTGACATTGTAACAACACAATTCAACGACTTTTTTAGCCTACAAGAAAGAAAACGGGCGTGATCGCAGAAGACTCCATTTCGTGGTCAACGATAGCATTTCGGACTATGAAGTTGTTACTTGTTGGGTTTGCAATCGACCTGACTTTGGTTCTTCTATTTGTTCTTCTGCATGCCGCTTTCTCAATGCCTTCCTTTCTCCTGCCGCTTCCATTTTTCGCATCTGCTCTATTGTTGCTTTCGATTTCTGCTTTGATATTCGGTTTCACCTATGCTTACCTGTCCCATCCACAACTTAGACGTCCATTCATTTTCATAACGGTAGTGACTCTCGCGGTGCTGATCACTCATTTTCTCATTATCTCGGAGCCGAGCACAAACAGCATAATGGATGAGCAGTATTACGTCCCGGCAGCAAAAGCGATTCTAAACGGAACGCAATGCAAGCCCTTCTTCGATAGTTGCAACATGGAGCACCCATTTCTCTCCAAGGCTTTGATCGCTGTTGGAATGGCCGCCTTCGGTTCCGTTGCTTTCGGCTGGAGGCTCTTGCCCGTAATTCTAGGCACAGCATGCATCCCCCTAATCTTTGCAATAGCCTGGAAGATGTCAAAGAACAAGAAAATAGCTTACTACTCTGCTCTACTACTAGCTCTTGACACGATGTTTTTTGTTCATTCCAGTGCTGCGCTGACTGACATTTTCATACTGTTCTTCGCACTTGCGGCCTTTGTAATCTACTTCTACAACCTAAAGTTAGGGCGCTTTGACCGATACGTCATCTCTGGGGTTCTATTGGGTTTGTCAGCTTTGTCCAAAGAGACCGCAATTTTCCTCATTGCTTCGCTCGTCACTTTTCATCTCTTACTGAGTAGAGAACCGATACGTACAAGGCTTTATTCTTCGACGAAAATAGCTTTGATCGCAGTTCTAGTTTTTTGTGCAGGGCTCCAGATCTACGATTCGCTACTCACTGGGGGGCAAGTTCCCTCGTTCATCAATCACATCGAGTTCATGCTCTCATACGGATCTTCTCTAAAATGCCCTCCCTTCAACTGTCCCGGTGCGTTCCACGACCCAAGTGGAGCGACAATAACTCCCCTAAACTGGCTAGTGTATTATGCTCCGACAACCTACTTTGGTTCTAGCGTTAGAGTCTGCGCTGGAACAAGTTGTCAATCATATACTGCACTAGCCTATTACGGGGTGACAAATATGATAGAGACATGGTCGACTTTCATTTGGGCCCCACTTGCGGTAATAATCCTCTATAGATTGCTTAAGGATAGAAGATCATCCACAACACTCGACCAATTCGGCTTCAAGGCAAACGCGCTTTCAAAATTATCATTTCAAGAATCAGAACTTGCTGTGTTTGCCTTGATCGTTTTTGTTTGGAACTATTTTCCTTACATCTTCTTGTTCTTAGCTGGAAGAGTGACTTACCCATTCTATTTCCTTCCGGCGGTTCCGGCCGTTGCTCTAGGAGCCTCTTACTTGATCACACGCGACAAAGTTCCAAAGATAGTTGCCCTGATATTCTTGATAGCTGTATCCATATGGTTCTTCGTGTACTTTCCTGACAAGAGCTTCCTACCTACGTCAATACGCGCATTTCTAGGAACTTAGCACTTTGTCGTTGTGTACGTTGTTGTTGTCGTGATATTTTGATTTGAATTTTCAATCAGGATGGGCTGCACTATGACCTCTACTTGGCCTGTACTGCACGGACCACGAGTAACTGTCGTTGTGTAAGTTGTGTTCCCTGATATCACTACTAGTACATACACGCTCTGTCCAGTTTGAGTGTTACTCGTCGATGTCTGAGTTTGCGATGCTCTAACTGAGGCATACCCACCTAAGATCAGCGATGCAATAATTACAATGATGAAAATGATTGTGGGAAGATTCACAAGCCACTTCCTTTCGCGACGATGCCCATCGTCGAGCTTTTCATCCATTTGTGCTCTCTCATTCTAGCCCTTTTGCACTCAAGTCTTTAATATGTTGTGCCAATAGGAAATTTTTGTGGACAGTAGGAATTCGCTCTATGCTTCCATTTCAGCGATTTCGTCTGGAATCTTGCTGAGCTTTGTTCTACATAATCCCTACTCTGTACCCAACATTTACAGCGACATTGTCTCATTTTGGTCACGCATATGGGTTTCCCAAGGCCAATTCCCGTACGTTCAATCTTTTTTCGAGTATCCAACGATATCTGGGCTTATACTCTATTCCGCGAGAGTGATCGGCGGCAATCTCATCGGCTACTATGACGCTTTTAGTTTTTTTAGCTTTATCGCAGCGATAGGTGTGGCATGGTCATCTTGGAAGATAACCAGGACAATAGGGAGGAATCTGAATCCAGTCTTCTTTTTGATGCCGAGTATAATCATCTATGGGATCTATAATTTTGATTTATTTCATATTCTCTTTATTCTCC
>DAIDAB010000132.1 GCA_027310845.1 bacterium
CACAATCCTTTCAAACTCTAGCTCCTCAACCGCCGCAAGGAATCGCACCACAAGTTCAAATGCCTAAGCCGATGCTCGCAGGGGGAGCAGGAGCGTTGGACTTCAGTGGGATTATCAACGATGTGTAGGGAGAAAATGGAATGGGAATAGTTAAACGCCTCGACTTCAATACTCACGATGGCGAACAAGGCATGAAAGAGTCACCTGATGGGGAATACGTCAAATACGAGGATTATGCTCAGTTGCTTAGGATCATTAACGAAGGAATGAGTCAGAATCCTGCTCTTCGTGAGCCTACCGTGAACCGATTCTGGCAGAATATCAATGGTCCAGATACAAAACTTTGATGGAGGAGACTCACTATGAGCGTCCAAGCACCAGACGATACTGAGAAAGTATTGAATGCGCTTATCAAAAGCGCCGAGAGAGCGGCTGAGTATCTTCCTTTGCACATCAAATTGCTTCTACACGGAGCACTCATCGATGCCAAGGATTTGCTCGCTGAGATTCAGGGAAAGGAACGAATTGATACTCACGAGGAAGCACTAAAAACGCTTCGCTCGGAGATCAAAAAGGCGGTTGAACAATGAGCGAAGAACAAATGCTACAACTCGATCCTAAGGACCGCCAGCGTAGAGAGAACTACCGTCGTGCAGAAGCATTCCTGCTCTGGAAGCTTGGCTCTCATGGTTATGACGAAGCGAGACGATTCCTGCGCGGTTCGGGAATGGACTGGCATTCACTGTTCGTTGAGTTCGTAGAGAAGGTAGAAGAAGACCTCCTAGCGCGAATGGCGGATTATGACAAGGTCCATTTCGAATACCTTGATCTCAAAATGAAAACGGGGATCGACCCGCTGACGATTCCTATCGGCGGAAGCGTACTTGAAAAGGTACGAGCGAGAGAGAAGGTGTACAACAACGCCGTGGAACGTGGCGACATAGCAGAGATAGAGCGTCTTGCTCCCAAAGGTCCAACCTACGGACAAGTTGTCGGACCGAGAACGAAGGCTGAGGAACAGTGCATGATCGATCTTGTGAATAAGGCGAGGGAGGAGAGCAATGCAGGAAAATAAGTGTCCGCATCTTGAGGTAAAGTTTGAAGGAAGCCGCAAGCTCAAAATGGGATCAGGCGGTATCTCTACTGATTCATCAGGGTGGTACTGCATCTGGTGCCATCAACGTTTTGTTCCTGTCGCAACGGAGGAATCCAATGGATGCCAATCAAAATCCTTTAAGTGAGCGTGAGAGGACAATCGAGGACCGCGAAGAGTTCTTTAAGGGTACTGATGCTATCACTGGCATTCCGAACGGTAGTGCTGTCGCATCGAACTCAGGAGTATGGATGTCGGAAGTCAGGCAGTTCACCCTTCAAGATCTGGATGAGATCTTCAATCGCGGCATCCACGTCACGGCGTTGGCTCCGCCAGAGCAGGGATGGCCGGTTGCTTGCCACTGTTAGATCTGCAAAGAAACTGTCTTTCTCCTGTCGCCTTGGGCCACTAAACCCAAGGATGGGGACTACTGGAAGATGGAGATATGTACGAGCGAAAAGTTCGGGTACATACACAACATGCAATTCGGCATGAAGGGACTCGGCGATCCTTTTGAGATAAAGCCGGGATCGCTCGACTGGATGAAGTTTGGAGGCCGCTAAGATATGGGCCTGCGAACCATTGGACCGATCACGTCCCGCTGTCAGTATTGCACTGCGTGGGAAAGAGACGAAGTTCCTGACGAGCACTACCACGTTTTGAAGCTGGACTACGACAACACTTGTGACACGATCACTTTCTGTGTAGATGGAAGAGTGATGTTTGTGATTGACCTAGCGGATTGGGAAAAGATTCACAAGCCGCTTCAGGAGATGATATGAGCACACATCCACTGACTCTTCAGCGCCTCACCGAAATGAAGGAGAACTTCGACAGACAGTTCCCTCCATCCGTATTTGACAAGGGCGCTGATATGAGTCCAGAAACATGGAGAGCGCTCCGGACATACATTCCCGGATATTCGTTCAATGGGAAGGACACCCGTGCGTATTTGGACGTGAAAGGTCCTTGGATAGATATTCATCTCGTACCGTCGATCCCTTTCGGCGAAGTAGAGCCGTGCCGATGCAAGGAGAGGGCTAATGAGCACATTCCAGCCAACCATGTCTGAGGGTGCTAGGAAGAACTACAGCGATCTTATGGAAATACTAAAAAAAATCTCCTACAAACCCGGCTGGAAAATCGAGATTGTAAAAGATCCCGCAGTTTTTGGCTTCATCGTTCAGGTCATGTACGAGGGCTACGAATCAGAGAACGCGGCGTTCATCCCTGTTGTTCCTGAGGGCGCACAGGTAGAGACGGTCAGAGAGAAACTTGCTGCATCTGTAGGACAAACAGTACGAAGGCCAGAGAAACGGTATTTCCGCAGGGCATTTGACTTCTGGGATATGGAAAAGATGACGCCTGAAAATCTTGTTAGATACGTCATTGCCGACACAATTAAACAGGCAGAGCTACTTGAGTTTGACAGATGGTTCAAGTACGAGGGTACCAGAGTATTTGGGGAGGAAAAGTGATGGAATATCGCTTGCTACCGGGCGGCTACATTGATGGGACAGGTTTTCACCGTGGCGTTCCTCCAACCGAAGAGGATTACCTGCGTGTAAGCCTCCTGATGGCGCACAGGATGCTATTCGGTCCTTACGACGCAGAGATCTTTCAGGAATTGCCTGTCGAAGAAATCAAGAAACGGTATCCCGGCGCGGAGGTGAAGGAATGAAATTCCACACAATACCAACTCCGCTAGGAGCAATAAACGTAATCACTGACGAGTCTTTTCCCAAAGATGCAATGGGATTCGTCAACTTCAAGTACAAGTGGGTTCCAGTTGAAGGCGGGATGCGCGAGGAAATCGACTGGGACGCTACCGCTAAGGCATCGGCTGTGATCTACAACATTGGGGAAACTAGCCGATCTCGCTGATCTTCACAAATCCATAGCGACCGTTGGGCGTATCCCCCTTCAAACAATTCGATAAGAATGTACACTTCCTCGGCCAATAGCAGGTGCTCAATTGCTGGTCTGGCAGCTCCGTGCAATCGTAGATCTTGTTTAGTCTTCGGATTGCTAATTCCCTAATCATTTTCTGAACGTCATTGGACGGAAGAGGAACTTCGATAAACTGGAGATTGTCTTCGAGAACTCCATCGTTCAACATTCTTCCAAGCCATTCACCCGTACTTATCTCTGCGCGGTCCTACCTGAAAACCTGCTGCCAAGAACTCTTAAATCCTTCGCCGCTTCCTGTTTTCTTTCGGAATCGCAACTGCTTTGAAACAGGGTGAAGAAATCCCTTTGCCCAAGGACTGTGAAACCGTCCTTCTCTGTGTTGTCCTAGCGTCACCACAGCGAGTTTCATTGGAAGACCGTAAGCGCACATCGATCCTAACGTTCCCCATGAACGCATGACGCTGTAATGTCTATCGGGACTCCATGAGGAAACGCACAGGACACGCCTCAGCGCCTCACCGTTTGGCTCTAGGAAGCAGTCTGAGTACCACGTATGCCCTTCGCCTAGATCGACGGACGGAGCAGCCTTCCATGGCTCCTTGCGGCGTAAGGACGAGGCAATTACGTCAGCTAGACTACAGACGTGTACGCCTTCAGAGTGAAGGTCACTTTGGTCTGATATGAATCCCGGCTTAACGCACAAGGAAAAGACGTGCTCTCCTGCCGCCTGACCGAAATCGGTTCTAGTGCTGGTCAGTCCTTCCGTGATGCCTCCCATGAGCATCTCATGGACAGTGAATTTGGCTTTGCGGTAGTCGCGGGAATAGATGCCTGCACGGTGGCAAGATTCATGAATTTCTAGGAGTTCGTGAGTGAGGCGATCATGATGCATTTATGAAAGAAACGTGGGACAGTCGGCATAGGCACCGGGCGAGAAGGGAATGCTTAGGTCACAGTCTCACAACTGCCCCACACTTTTAGATATTGACAGACACCTAGAGATGTGTCAACCTGATTCTGCTTAGGTACACAGCTTTAGGTCCGGGAGCCTAACGGTTGCTTCCCAGCACAGCGTATCCGAAATACAAAAAAACGGGCTTGTCACGTTTCAAAGAGTACAGAAATAGGCACCTGATGAGAGATAGCAAGTGGTTAATCGTGGCTCCGGGACGGTACTGTGATCCGTCAATACCCCTACGTCCACGTCGAATGGCATATCCGCAAGGATCAAAGTAAACTAGACTGCGCTCTCAAGACTCTTTTGCTGTGTACCGAGTAATTTAAGTTTGAAGGCTTAAATGCCGAGGGAAGGGGTCTGTCTACGATCTATTCCTGTTCTCTATCTTCATCTTCATATTCAGTATTTTCCAGCGCATCATTCACGACTTCGGCAACTTCTCCTGCTGCCCAAGGAATAAGATGCCCTCCGTCAATTGCAGATTGACCGACAAAGAATAATGCGCACTGATTTTCTCCAGTCTTCCTGATTAAAGTCACATGCTCTGGAGCAATCCAAAAATCGTCTGATAGTTCAATCACTGTGTCAGTCCTGCCTGTCGGAATTTATTTTGAAGTTCACTTGCTTTTTGCTTAACTCTATCGATTGAAGTACTTGAAGATGAGGTTGCTTTTGGGATACTTGTAGATGGATTCTTAGCAATTGGAGCTTTCTTTTTCCCCGTTTCCAAGTATTGTTTCATCTCCTCCAAAATCTCTACTTGCTTCGGGGAATACATCGTATTTTTAGATTCTACTTGTCCTTGTCTACTGTTCCCTTCGTCTGCAATCCATCCACGAATATAGGCGTCGTATATAGGACCAAATGCAACATTAGATCCATTTATCTTTGCTGCATTTACATCATCCCACCATGTTCGATGCTCTTTTATTCTTTGTAGTTCCTGCGGTGTAAAGTTGCTCATGAATTGGTCACGAAGGCTTTTCCAATGTGGGTTACCGACCATTCCATGCATGAGGTCGCCATAAATGGCAGTTCGTAATTGCGCAGTATTCTTGGATAGTTCTGGGCTATATATTTCAAGTACAGATTTTCCTTGCATATTTGCAGGACGAGGGAACTGCGTAGTTCCAGTTTCGGATGCGGGCCAAAATTCCAGTCCGCTTCCAGCATTAAACTTTCTTGCTAGTGTTCTCCTAGCGGGATCAGCTATTACAATTCCAGTGTTCGTTGGACTATAAACAGATGCGAATCCTTTATGTGCAGCGAGAATGCTGTTCAGGATTGATTCTGGGGAAGAAGCAGGAGGAGTATTGCTATTCTTTGCCTTATGCGTTTGGATAGCTTTGGCAACGTGCGCGTCTTCCAAGTCGCCGGGAAAGGCAATCAGGTCGTTGCCGACTTTGACGATCTTTTGTTTCTTCGTTGCCATGGCTCATTGTACGGGAACAATCTGTCCGCTCTTCTCATCGTAGGTGTGCGTGTAGGGTAGGGGTTGAGCTGACGGCTTAGCGTATTGTTCCTTCAGTTGTCTACCCCTTTCCTCTGCTTGCTCCATCAGGCTAGGAGGCTTTCCTTCGTGCTTACGGCCAAGATCAATCGCTTCATATCCAAGCGTCGTTGTCGCGTAGGGAACATGCTTGACAACTTGCTGAGCGGCCTTCAGCATTAGGGCAGCTTTATCTGGATGAATCATGGCGGATGCAATCGCGTTGAGCGATGCCCATTCACCTGCCAGCGATCCAACGGAACCGAGCCACTCACCTCGTAGCGCTTCGCCTCCCGGAATTGCTAGGAGCATAGCGTTTTTCAAGATTGCGAAGTTCTGGAGTGCTGCTCCTGCGCCTCCTTGTAGACCCACAGGCCCATTGATCCGTTCCATGATTCCTGTGAGTTCCTTGATGTTTTTCCAGTTGGACCCGAAGATGATTTGTCCTCGTTCATCCCCTATGCCACCAATCAGTTCTGCAAATTTCCTCTCGTTAAACGCCTTGCTCACGTTGTTCATGGACTGGCGCATGGAATCAAGAACGATTTGCCTCTGGACAGGGGCATGAAGACTCTTTGGAAGAATCTTGAAGAGGTCGCGCGTTTCTTCGTTCCCAATTGCCTTGCCACGGATTAATGTAGC
>DAIDAB010000133.1:0-316 GCA_027310845.1 bacterium
GTTCACCCCATCTCCAGTCATCGCCACTGTCCAATTCTTTTTCTTCCAAGCTTCGACAATTCGTAGCTTCTGGAAGGGGGTGACGCGGGCGTAGACAGTTGTATTCTCTACGATATTTTCAAATTCCTCATCGCTTGTCTTCTCAAGCTCTTCCCCGGTCAGTACAATGTCTCCCTTACCATAGATACCCATCTCTTTTGCAATTGCAACCGCCGTTAGTTTGTGATCTCCCGTTATCATGATCGGGTTCATGCCCACCCTAGTTGCGACCTTGATCGCCTCGATCGCTTCAGGTCTTGGCGGGTCGATCATTCCA
>DAIDAB010000133.1:326-5982 GCA_027310845.1 bacterium
CGACTGGCCATGGAATCCGCCGCTTGAAGGAGTAGAACCTTTGCTCGCGAGTCGAGGGCGGGCGTGTCATGTTCGTGTTGCATGTATTCACACTGCCCAATCACCGACTCTGGTGAGCCTTTCATGTATGCTATCTTCAACGCTCCAACAGAGTGGAGAGTGATCATCCTTTTTGTTTCGGAACTGAAAGGAACCTCCCAAATCCTGGGCCGAGATTCCCTCTCAGCATTAAAAGACAGTCCTGCCTTCTCACCTAAGACTATGAGAGCTCCCTCTGTGGGATCGCCCTGAACACTCCATTCACTGTCATTCTTGACGAGCGAGGCATCGTTGCAGAGAATCGCGGCTCTAGCTATTTTGTCCAAGGCCATCCTATCCTCTTGATTCAGATCCTCTCCTCGCTCACCCGTTATTTTTCCAACCGGCTCATAGCCTGCCCCACTAATAGCAAAGTTCTTCCTAATTGCGTATAGTGACTTCACGGTCATCTCGCCTTTTGTGAGAGTGCCAGTCTTGTCGGTGCATACGATTTGCGTTGCTCCCAACGTCTCAACTGCGGAGAGGTTTCGCACGAGCGCGTTTGATTTCGCCATTCGGTGCGCCCCAATCGCGAGGCTTCCGACCACAATCGCTGGAAGGGCCTCTGGAACAGCTGCAACAGCAAGAGCCACTGTGAAGAGAAGCAGGACTGTGAGTGAATTGAAGCTGATCGAACCCGTCAGCAGATATTCCTCGATTAGTGCAATGCTTGAGATCAGTGCAATAATGACAAGAACTATTATCCCGATCTGTTTTCCGATTTCATCCATTCTCTTATCAAGGCTCGTCGGACTGATCTCGAAATCCTGTTTAGCAACTACCCATGCGATCTTGCCAAATTCGGTCTTCATGCCCGTGGCAGTCACGACTGCCCTTGCCTTGCCATTAGTTGCGACAGTGCCGGAGAAGAGCATATTGACCCTGTCAGCGACCGGAGTATCATCTGGAAGGACACCTGCATTTTTTTCTACTGGAACCGATTCTCCAGAGAGTGGAGCCTCATCGGTTTGTACATTGAATGATTGGATTATCCTCATGTCTGAGGCAATCCTATCGCCAGCTTCTACAAGGACGATGTCTCCGGGAACAAGTTCCTCCGAATTGATCTTGGACAGCTCTCCGTCACGGAACACGGAGGAGGTTTGGCTGAGCATCTTTTTCAAACCAGAAAGAACCTTTTCAGTCCTGTACTCTTGCGTAAAGCCAAGAATCGCGACAAGAACCACTATTATGAGAATCACAATGGCATCGACAGCTTCCCCAAGAAATGCCGACACCACAGCTGCAATGATAAGGATCGCAATCAGCGCGTTCTTGAATTGGCTCAGGAGAATTCGAAACCAAGAGATTCTTGACTCTACTTTCAGTTTGTTTGCACCGTACTTCGCAAGTCTTCTCAGAGCCTCTTCCCTTGTCAGTCCGCGCTGACTATCTGTCTCCAGATTCTCTAACACATCTTTTGCCCTGAGGGAATGGGGCTGTCTTGATTCCCTCGGTTCAGCTGGCAGTGAAGGCAACTTGGATCATCAAGAGCAGGTGGTTACCGATGCTCGGACACAACTTTGGATTCGGTTATTTGGCTCAAGAATTGGATTATTTCCTCAACAGAGTCGTACATCCTTTCTGGAAGCTTCTGAAATATCTCTCCGGCGTGAATTTTCTTTTGGAGTTCAAGATTGAAGGTTCTCCACCCAAATTCCTCAATGATTGATTTCTTCGAAGCAGGGTACTTCACTCTCCCAAGCACGATGACTCTCTTCAAGGAATCTAGTCCTGTAGGGCCTTTTTGCGCTTGATCATGCCCTGTTCTAAGGATGTTTCTCATTCGCGCTGCGTCCTCGTACATTGTCACGTTGTGGAAGGTCACATACCTCCTCCTCGCGGGCGCCTTCTCGACCTTTTTTGCAAGAGAAGCTAGCTCGTTTGTATCAAAGCTCCACTTTGTGTGCTCCCCAAAGCCAAAAACCCTTGTGTAGAGAATCTTTGAATTGCTTGAAACGCCTAACTTAACAGCTCTGCTGGCATCTGTCGTTGGGATTATGTCGTATTCAGAAAGAAATGACCTAACTTGTGAAGACTCGGCGCTCTTTTCGTTTCGGATCTCGAATGCAATACAAAGATCGCGCGATTTCATTCTCTTTTTGGTTCTGACTTCTCGCATGAAATCTTTCCAGTTTCTCAGGATTTCGTTTGTTACTTCAAGAGTTTGGGGGAACTGAAAATGGAGTATGGTTGCGTCGAGCTCTTTGCATATTGCAAGCTGCTGCCCGAAGATTTTGAAATTCTTATTCGTGGGCTCTAGATGCGCTTCGTGGGTAAGCTGACTGTTTGCCCTTACTGTGAATTCGAAACTCTCGGGAACCATTATACGCCACTTTTTCACTTGGTCAAGTGGTGGGAGCTTGTAGAACGTGGAATTGACCTCGGCGAAATCGTAAAGCTTTGAGCAGATCTCAAGCTTGTTTCCAGATTTCAGGGGAAAGTAGGCCCAGCCACCCACCCCAACCATGATCGAAGGGGCAATTCGTGGCCTTTCTTCCACGATCGGGGGCACTTTGGCATCCTCGCGAGGCATGTCTTTCACGCAGGAGAAAGCAACCAGCTGCTCTATTTCAACGAAGCTGTGAGCTTTCCACTGAGTATGAACTGGAGCGTAATCGCAGTGAATCCAACGAACACAATCTCCAAAGAATAGGAAAGATCGATGACTCCAATGCCAGTCACTAAATAGGCAAACGATGAAACATTCGAATTAGAAAAATTAACTCCAAAGGAAACAGCTAGCGCCGCGTAGACTGTCGAAACGCCGGCTGCCGCACCTCCGAAGAGTGAACCGATAATAGGTATGTACGTCTTCGTCAAGTCAGCATTTGCGCCAAGTGCAATAAAATAAACGGCTATGAAGACAACAACTGGGACAACCACAAAGCCGACAATCTCGGCAAGCATCTGTATGGCGACGGTCTCTGCTATTCCATTTGTTGGAAGACCGGCACTCAACACTAGATTGGGAGAAAACGCAGTGAGAACTCGCAATATTCCGACGATTAGGGCTGTCAGGAGAAGCTCAAAGTATAGCTTGAGATGAGATTCGTTCATAGAGCTATGAGAGGACGTGCTTTTCCAATTCCTCCATGAGTCCCAAACTGGTGCTCTTTCATATATGTTAATCATTGATCTTGATGGCCTTAATTAGCCCAAGAGACAGAAGGGCATACATTCTGAGCTTGTTGGTCTTTTCTTAGGATTGAAATTTGTGATGTCTGTTAACCTCACAGCTGCGAAAGGTTTTGGAAAGGCGGCGGATCTTTACGAAAGGACAAGACCGGAGTATCCAGATGAGGTCGTAGAATTCCTTTCAGAAAAGTTTAGGCTTTCTCCAAGCTCCAATGTCGTGGATCTCGCCGCAGGGACAGGCAAATTCACAAGGCACCTCCTCTTCTCCGGAGCAAAGATCCTAGCCGTGGAACCGGTAGCATCGATGAGGAGCGAGTTCTCAAAAACGTTGAGGAATCTGGATCTCATTGGAGGAGTCGCAGAGCTTCTGCCTCTCAGAGACTTGTGTGTGAACGCGGTCTTTGTTGCACAGGCCTTCCACTGGTTCAAGCACGAAAGAGCTCTTAGTGAAATTCACAGAGTCCTCAAGCCTAGTGCTGGATTGGCCCTAATATGGAATGTAAGAGACGATTCAGTGAGTTGGATATCCAAGCTCAACGCTCTGAGCGATTCCCTTGCGAAGGAGAATGGAATTCAGAAATGGGACGAAGGCTCCTGGCAAGATACATTCGAGAAGTCAGGCCTGTTCACAGCGCTTCAAGAATATCATTACCACAATGCTCAGAATCTATCAAGAGAGGCATTAATTGAAAGAGTGCTCTCAATTAGCTACGTTGCGATCTTGCCCGACAAAAGTAAGGCAGAATTTCTCAAAAGGTTTCAAAAGATTATCGACGAAGATCCTCTTACCAAGGGAAAGGATTCTATAGAACTGCCCTATCAAGGATACGTGTATTGGTGTCGAAAGATCTGAGGCATGTCGCCTTTAGGTGCTCTAATCCAACATAGACCATTTGGCACTGCCTTTGCAGGGAATCAAAGGCAGGGCTCTTGAATTATAAGAAAATCAATGGTTTCAGACAATAGATTGAAAAACCCCGAAGCTCTAAACAGAAATATTCGTAGTGTTCTAAGTGATAGAAGCAAAGAACCTGACTAAGGTGTATTCTAAAAGTCAGGGCCCGGCGATAAACTCTGTGAATTTCGATGTTCGCGACGGCGAAATCGTCGGATTCGTCGGATTGAACGGAGCCGGAAAGACAACGACAATCAGGGTTGCGTCAGGAGTTTCTATCCCGACTGCTGGAACCATTGTATTGGATGGCCACGACATTGTGACGGACAAGATTGCTGCTTCAAAGACTCTCGGGTGGGTGCCAGAGCTTCCGAATTTCGAGCAGAACGCGAGGGCAAAAGATCTGATTCTCTATTTCGCAGGATTCTATGGCATCCCAGTGGAGGATGCAAAGAAGAGAGCCTCCGCTTTGTTTAGTGCTTTGAGCCTCGCTGGTTTTGAGAAAAGGAAGCTTCGGACTTACTCTCAAGGTATGAAGAAGCGCTTTTCCCTTGCGGCTGCCATGCTCCCAGATCCGCAGAATTATCTGTTTGACGAGATTTTGAATGGGCTTGACATCGAAGGTGTTCAGTTCATGAGGAACTTGATGATAGATCTCAGGAAGAAGAACAAGGCAGTGCTGCTTTCCTCTCACATCCTTACTGAGATCGAGAACATCTCGGACAGGGTCGTCTTCATTCACAAGGGCAAGATAATCAAGATAGCAACGAGAGACGAACTGACCGGAATCAGCTCCAGTACAGGCGGGGTCCTGAAACTTGTGGTCTCAAACATGAACGATGACGCCCTGGCTTATCTCAAGACCATGGGAGACATCCGAGTAGAAGGGAGTGTGATTGTGCTCTCAAATTTCCACGGCGACTCCTCCCTTGTGAATGCGGAGCTCGTGAAAAGAGGCGTCGCAGTTCGCGAATTTAGTTTTGAAAAATCAAGCCTAGAGGATTACTTTACAAAACTCATAGGAAATAGCAAGTGAAAAATCAAATGACAAATGCCTTGCTTTACGATTTCAGACGGACCCTTACAAGCAAATCAGTCATTATCACCGTCGCAGTCATGGTGTTAATCAGTCTCGCGATTATTCCCGCGGTAAGCATTGTTCCTTCCCTAATTGGAGGACAGCCGCAACCCACGGTTGTGGGATACTATGACAGCAATGGATATCACTTTATCGTGTATGGGACTAATCAGTTTGGGCAGGGCGTCAGTGGGTACGCGACTGATCTTAACCTCACTTACAGCGGGAAAGTATACGCTGGAAGTGGAACTACTAATTCCAGTGGGTTCGCCTCGATAACGGTCAACGCTCCTCCAAATCCTAATTACACTTTGGGGTTGACTGTGACATATCCTGGGGGTACGCAAACCACTGGGACAGGTGGATACATGCCTTTCTTGCAGTATGGCAAGAACGGAACCACTTCCGGGGCAGCTGGTGAGGTAGTTCAGATCTTTGGAGGAGGTGTCATTGGTACTGTTCCAGAT
>DAIDAB010000134.1 GCA_027310845.1 bacterium
GTTCTATAGCAAGTGTGTGAGGTGACAATCCCTCTCTCACTTTCGCCGTATAGATCTTCCTATGTGCCACTCTGTATCTTCCTGAAAGCTGAACTTGCACAACGGCGTCGCGAAACTTTTCAATTTCTTCAGGTTCGATCTTGGGTTTTTCTCCTTCTTTAAGAGATTCAACAAGATAGACAATGCATTTGACCCGGAACTGGGGAATCGATGCAGGGCGCTTCGCGAGCAGGTCGAGCGTCGCGTGCTGATCGAACACCATGTCCTGTGGGACCCGAGACGCGGGACTCGAGACGCGAGAAATTTTAGTCTTCGCCTTTTTCTGATTTCTGGTTTGCATTTTGAAGTGGAGTCTGCGCTTCTTTGGCCTTACAATTTCAATATAAAACGGCCGACCGTTGCCTTCCACAAGACTTTGCGAGTCTTCGCTTCCAATCCAAATGAAATTAGTGGCCTCTGCCTCGAACTCCTCCAAGAAATATCCGGAAACAACCGACTCGACACTTTTCACGCTTGAACCTTTGTAATCACAGCTTGCGCAACCAACTCCATTACATATCTTGCAGATCGAGGTTCTCTGAGGAATGCCTCGTTCTCTCTTTGTATAAGTCGCAAAAAGCCAGATTGATCTGGCCATGACTTCGACCGACTCATCGACAAGGGAGACTAGAAGAGTGACATCCGGCCTTGAATAGTCGAGCCGCTTTGAGAGGGCATCACGTATTTTGCCCGCAATTGTTCGTGTTGTCTGACTCTTGATACTCTCGGTACCCCTGATTTTGAAACGCGCTCTAATCTCATCTTCTCTATCAAGGATGCTTTGCGGAATCGATGCCCCAACAAGAAACGTATCGAATTCAAAAGATGAAAGGGCTTTCACGGCTTTTTCAGAAATGGCGCCGAGCTTCAAAGTGGCGCCCTTGCAAAGACTGCACGAACTTGGATCGACCCCGTGGCCTTTCAAATCTATGCGACTGACGCCCTGCCTCGCAAGGCAGGGCGAGCAAAGAGCCTCGTTCGCCATCAGCAACCTAGCATACGCAGCACGCAGAGTTCCTACTCTTTTCAAGACTTTCAATGCCCGAATGTTTCTTACCATGGAGGATTTTGCGACTCGGTTTCCTCTGTTATCTTCAGCACTCAGAAAAGCCCGAGAAATATGACAAGGTCTATCATTGCCTTCCACCAATTTGCTTCATCATAGCTCTAAACTGGCGGCCCTTACTCATCTTCATTGCAGTTTTTGCTTGCTTGTATCGTGTTAGAAGGTCTTTCACGTCCTTCTCCAAAACCCCCGTTCCATGAGCAATCCTTCTTACTCTTTGCGAGTTAAGAAGATCAGGATTCTCCCTTTCCTCCTTCGTCATTGCCTGAATCATCGCTCGCCAGTACTTGAGCTTGCCCTCGACCTCCTCTATGTTCTGGTCAGGCAGATTCATCTGTGAAACGCCAGGTAGTGCCTCGAGGATCTTCCGCAGTGACCCCATCTTCTTAACGGATTCTATTTGCACCAAAAAGTCGTTCATAGTGAGCTTCCCAGACATCATTCTCTTGACTTGCCTTTCATCAGCAACAAGTTCAAGCTCTTTTGCCCTATCAAGAAGTGCTTGAAGGTCACCCATGCCGAGCAGACGCCCGACGAAACGCGTAGGAACAAACACCTCTAGGTCATCGACACGCTCACCGGTACCTATGAAGAAAATCTTAGCGCCCGTGGCTGCGGTTGCTGCGAGAGCCCCGCCGCCTTTTGCAGCACCATCGAGCTTTGTCACGATGATGCCTCCCACTGGAACGGCCTTATGGAATGCGCTTGCCTGCGCGTAGGCTGCCTGACCTATTGTTCCATCTATTACAAGGAATGTAACATCTGGACTAACGGCCTTTGATATCTGCCTCATTTCGTCAAGTAGGCTCTTTTCCTCCTTGTGCCTACCAGCCGTGTCCACAATCACAACGTTACAGTTCTGTTCCTGAAAGAACGCTAGCCCTTTCCGAGCAACCTTAGGAGAGTCCTTCTCCTTCTCATCGCCGTATACCGGTACGGAGATCGAATCGCAAATTGTCCTGAGCTGTGTGACTGCTCCCGGTCTGAAGGTATCCGCGGCAACTACGCCCATTCTGTACCCGCGCTTCGAAAGAAGCCTTCCCAGCTTTCCGATGGTCGTGGTTTTACCGCTACCTTGAATTCCAATCATCAATATGACATTGGTTCTGTTGGTTGGCAAGTCGAGCTTTCCTTCATCGCCGCCTAGGATCGAAGCAAACTCCTCGTACAGAATCTTCACAATGTGGTCCTTTCTAGGAAGACCCGGAGGCGGCTGCTCCTCAAGCGCCCTTTTTTCTATCTTCTGACTGATCTCTAATACAATACTTGCCTTGACATCCGCGACAAACAGGGTCCGCTGGATGTCCTTGACAAACTCCTTGATTTGTTGCTCGTCCACAGAAGATGCGCCAACAAGCTTCTTAATGGCACTCTGGAATCCTTCCTTCAGTTTGTCGAGCATGTAATTCTTCTACCTAGGGCTCACTCTGATTTAAGCTCACTAGTCTCACCGCAATCGGCTTGCTTTTCCTCGAGGGTCGACTCCAAGATCTTCAGGACGCCAAAGTACCCGTGCCATTGAACTTCGGAACGTAATATTTTGATCCTGCCACGCGTGAAAATCGGGCAATCCAGAACAAGAGTCTCTGCCTCTCCACCTTCGAAAGCAGCATTAAAGCCAAACTTAGACGATAGATCCATCAAAATTTCCGCTTCATGTGATCCGATCTCCCTTCCGAGCCAACTTCTATCCAGACCCTCTGCCGAAATAGATGTTAAAATAAACCTGTATCCCTCATTCACAAGCGTTCTGAAGTATGTCTTCTGGTCTACGCCCCAAAGCGGCGAGAATACCTTCAAATCGAGTTCCTTAGCTATCTTTTCAATTCTTTCTCTCTGATAGCGACTAGCGATGGCTCCTGTGATTATGGTATCGAAACCAAACTTGGCTTTAGAATCAGTCAGTGCACTTGCGATATCCTCGAGTTCCTCCTCTTTCTTTCCCTGGGTTCGCGCTAGGAAGTGCGGCAATCCCATGGCCCTAGCGGAGAGTTTAGTAACCTCTATGTTTGCCGTGTGCAACATGTAGCTTTCAGGGTTCTCTGACCACATTGTCAGAAGACAGACGATTTCGTGACCATACTCAAAAGCCTTCGCGCATGCGTATGTGCTGTCTTTCCCACCAGAATATAGCGCCGCAGACTTTATGCCTTGCATCGCTAGCAATTCTCCACTCATTGTTGAATTGCTTTGGATATGACTCTTCCCCGACAGAGCTGCCATCTCCGATCATGAAGATGACGGCAGACTCTCAGCTCTTTTCAAAGAGAAGCATTTAAAGCGGTAATGAAGCAAGCATAAAAGAGCTGAAAAGAGGAAATGCCGAAATCACGTGGCTACAGGAGAAAGACGCGCGCTGTGTTCCGCTCAAAACCTCGTTCTCCACTTGGCGCTTTGCTGCGAGAATACAAGATTGGTGACCGCGTTGTTATTGATGTGGATTCGAGACAGACTAAGGGTATGCCACACCGACGATTCCAGGGATCAGTTGGAAGCGTGGAAGAAGTTAGGAGGAGGAGCCTTGTTATTTCGGTTCCAGTTGGCAATAAGGTCAAGGAAGTAATCGCCCGTCTGGAGCATGTTCGACCTTTGGGCGGCTTAGTTGCGAACTAGGCCCGTCCGAACAAACTACCAAGAATGTGAATTCGCATGACTGAACAGACGCAACAACAATCAACGGCTGGAAAAAAGGCACGCGTCGTCACGCTGGCCGAAGCAAAAGAGATTCTCTCGAAAGTTGATCCTGAGAAGGCGGATCAGATTCAAAAGAGGACGCTGGATTACCTTTCGAAATTCTCGAAAATAGAACCAGACAAAGCTCGGAAGATTCGAACCGCGCTTGTCGAGCATGCAGGGCTCACTCTTGAGGAGGCTACCGAGCTTACCAATATCATGCCAAAGTCTCAGGAGGAACTGCGAGTATTCACTGCAGGTTGGAGGAAACTTATCCCTACGGCAACCGTTGAGAAAATCATAAAGATTCTGACGGAATGATTCATCTTTCCAATCCAACCGTAAAGGTTAACACACAGCAGCTATTCCCCGCAGATCAACTGTCAATCATAATGAAACTGGCTGCGAAAGGAGATTTTTGGATTCGATGATAATAGCTGAAATCGCTATTTCCTCTGTTTTTCTTGAACGGATTGTTATAATCACTCACGAAGTGCAGGTAGTCGAACTGAATCGTTTGATTTTGCCATTCTAAGATCATCTACCGAGTGTCAGGCAACGAAGCAAAAGACAACCAGTCCAATTGCTCAAGGCAGGAAGATTCGATGTACAGCTCAACAGCCGCACAGCCCAAGAGATACGAAGATTTTGCGTATGTGCTAGATTTCATTCCTAGAGGAAAGTCGGTGATAATCAAAGAAAGAGAGGGACCGCTAGTGCAGGCAATCGGAGAAGAAAGACTCACCCTTCTTGAAATCCTTGCCAATAACAATGCAGATTTCAGGTCGGGGGAACGCATTCCAATAGGAAAGGAAAACAGAAGCAAAATAGTCAGCGTCCTTGGAAAGCTAGAATACAGTGAACTGACAAACGAGGCGAGAAATGAGCTACAGCCAGTCCTGGAGGAGATGATCAAGGGAAACGAGCAGAGGTACATTGCATATTTTAACGAGCTCCAACCAATAACCCCTCGTCTTCACGCTCTCGAGCTGATTCCTGGCATAGGAAAGACCTTCATGCGCCAGATTGTCAACCAGCGGGACAGAAAAAAATTCGAAACCTTCGAAGAACTTGAGAAGAGGGTTGGGATCCACGAACCAATCAGACTTGTTGCCCGAAGAATAGTTGAGGAACTCTCTGGCGGGTCCAGGATCACAATCTTCATCCATCGCTGAGTTTTGCGATACGAAACCTTATCCAAGAATCCTACAAGTGAGCTGGGACTAGGTGCCTCTTTATCTGAAAGACCAAAGGTTCCGGGGTGGTCGCGCAAGGCGTCGGGCTCTGGGCCAGAACATTCTTGTTTCCAATTCAGTTGCCGACAAGATTATCGAATGCGCAAAGATTCGAAAGACTGACAAGGTGTTCGAGATCGGAACTGGTACGGGAATCCTCACGGAGAGACTCGCACAATTAGCCATGCACGTTACGAGTTACGAAATCGACAGAGTTATCTTTGAAATAGCCAAGCCTAAGCTTTCGAGATTTGGCAATGTCAATCTAGTTCTAGGCGATGCGTTTTCAGTTCCAGAGACAACACAGTTTGACCTATGCGTCTCAAGCATCCCATACTCCCGTTCCCTAGAGTTTGTTGAATGGATTTCGCAAAGAGCTTGTGCTCTTCGAGCGGCGGTGGTGCTGGTTCAGAAGGAGTTTGCCGACAAGATCGCATCAAGGACTGGTTCGAGGAATTACAGAAGTGTTTCCGTAATTTGTCAATCCTGCTTTTCTATCGAAATGCTAGCCACAGTTAGCAGATCTGCATTTTCGCCTCCTCCACATGTTCTTTCATGCATAATTAGACTGATCCCCAGAGACGACTTGACCCAAAACCTGGATCGCGACCAGATCATTCTCTTCAAGAAACTCTTCTCATTCAGAGGAAGACTCGTTCGCACAGCTCTGAAAAAGACCGGATTGCTAGATAAATTGTATGGGGCTCTATCTGAAGATCTCTTAGCAACCCGCGTTGAGAAACTGAAACCTTCCGATTTCCTTCTGATCGCGAGAGGTGCTGAATGAAAGGCATGGCGGACATTACCTATCTATCCCGAGAGGACTCTGAACTCCTTCGAAAGGCACTTGCGTCTGTCAGTGGAAAGGACTTTCTCGAAATTGGCATAGGTTATGGATCTAACCTCAGATCAGTCCTTGGCAACTTTGACTTGGTTGTCGGCACAGACATTAAGAGAACCGAGG
>DAIDAB010000135.1 GCA_027310845.1 bacterium
CCAAGAAGATCGTTCATGCTTTGCAGCAGACCTGATGTGTCAAAGGGAGCGCTGGAAGAGGAAGATTGAGAGGACGACTGGGAACTAGAGATAACCTGGCCTGTGTTGGTAGAACTACTGCTTCCTGTCGCAGTAGGAGGAGGAGCCGCGGGCGTTTTTAGCCCATTTTTGAAGAGGAGAAAATATGATCCAGCGCCCACAGCTGCAACTATGATTACAAGTATTATTACAAGCACAACTGCCGCTATTCCTGCAGATGTACGATTCCTTTTCATGATAATTTTTACCTAACGCGACCTCTCACAGTGGAAAAATATATAGGCATTTTTCCGCATTTGTTTCGAAAACATTGGATATTTCCATATTGCTCAAAACAAGTTGAGTTGATCCAAAGACCTTCAGATTTAGAAAAATACCTATCGACGAACCGCGGGTGTTAGTGTCTTCCAATCCAATTGATGACGTGATGTCCCCTGACTGCCGATTGATAAACTCGCACGGAATCGATACATCAAAGGTAGATGCAAATGCTTTGGGAAAGCAAGAATAGAGAAAAGCGAAAAAAATCGCTTCACGGGATGAATTTTCTCAGATAACGCCTGAGCAGAGATTTCGACGCGAGAAGCAATGAGATTCTTCGGTATCGTCGCATCTTGTCTTGACAGCACTTTGGCAATTTGACAGAGGGCGAAAATGATAGGAAATAGCACCTTGAGAAGATTTCGGCCTAGTCATGAAGGAAAGCTTTTGGCTCTCTAGTCCTAAGATTTATGAGCCATCATAGTTTCACAACTTCTTGACCCATTCGTGAAGCAAATATTCGTAGCGGCCCCATTCAATTCGTATATGGGGAAAGACGGAAAAAGAATGAAGGAGAAAAAGATCAAAGAGATGCAGAGCTTATTGGGGCATCTCAGGTCAAAGGGATTTGCTGCCGCGAGCTCTCATGAAAGGGAGAATTGGGGCGAAACCAGGTACTCGCCTGAAAAGTGTACTCCTCTAGATCTTGAGGAGATCAAGAAATCGGATATCCTGTTAGCGATTCCTGGAAATCCTGCCTCGGGCGGAGTGCACATCGAGCTTGGGTGGGCATCGGCTCTTGGCAAAAAGATAATAGTTTTGCTTGAGGAAGGCCACACCTATTCAAACCTCGTACATGGCCTGCCAATGCTGACGAATACGGTTTTCATTCGCTACAAAATGATTGATAAGACATTCAAAGATCTTGATCGTGTCTTGGATAGTCTACTGAGATAGCTACTTCTTCATTCTGATTGCAGAGCAGACGCAGAGAGCATCCATTTTCTGACCTTACCAAGAACATCATATCCAATGTTTTGAAGACTCTTTAATCTTGATGGGATCACAAGGGCGGTTGACACAAATCCTCTTATCTTGCATGGAGTTAGTTTCATGAAGAACATGGTAAAATCCGATATTAAATTAAGAAGGGATCGACCAGATAAATCCAGCGATCAATTAAACAACATCTCGAGTTTTTGGCTCTGGTGCGTCCCAGCATTTATTACGGGTTCAGGCGTAGTGCTTCATTCAAACGGAATATTATCAGTAACTATGGCTGGGGCTGTTTACACAGTCTCTATTGGCTGGATTGGCATCGGTTGTTTCATTAATGGAAATCGATGCGGAAGAGTGCATTGCAAGATCGACGGTATTCTTTTCCCTTTGCTTAGCATTGCCGGCTTTCTGGGTGTAGTCGGACTCATTAATTTGGACTGGAATGTTTTTTGGATTACTTTCTTCGTAATCCTAGTTTCTAGTTTCTCAGTAGAGTTATTTTGGAAGAAATATGTTTGAGATCTATTGCTAAGAATTTCATCTATAACTTTCATGGATACTGGAACAGGCAGCGCAAAAGTATCACCTGCAGGTGATGATGTTTTGCAAAGCTTCGGCAAGTCTTCAAGCTGATCAGGAGTGGCATTCTTGCTTTTTATCCTCGTGACATATTCAACCTTCTGAAAGCCTGGATTAGGGCCTTAAGGCGCTTTTTTTCAATCATCATACTAATTGGGGTAGAAGGTCAAAATGTCATTACTTTTATGATATAGACCTATATAGTACGACACACCTATTACATGCTTGCGAAACCATATGAAGTTATTCCATCGAAATCACCCGGAAACTGTCCTGATCCAAAAGCAACTAGATCAGCCGACTTCACGCTTGAGAGATCTCGTTGGAAAAGATCAGAAAATGTACGAGGCCTTGGGGACCTTTTTACTCGCATACCCAGAAAGGCAAATAGGTCAACTCGGTGAAGTTAGTTCTCTCTTAGCAAAGGGAGATAGAGCTAGAGCAAATGGCAACAATTTGGCGGCACGCGCGGATTACGAAACCTCAGCCAAGATTGAGATATACAAACAGAATAGAGAAAGTGCAAGAAGTTGTATAATCTCAGCTGATGAGGTTTCAGGGAATGACAAACAACATCATGAATTTCATGAAACGATGCTGGCCGATATGGACGCGGTGATGCGGATTTCCAAAGCGTACCAGAGCTTTGGAAAGTCCATGAATTGAGATTTAGGACAATATCAAGCGTACTTCGATACGGAAACTCATCAGTTGTACATTTGGACATTTGTGTGGTAAGAGAAGATAGGCAGTGATGGCAGTTCTGTTTGATTACCAGAACACATAGATTACAAGAACTTCTATAGCAACATATCGAGTTCCGCATGATTTAGAAAATACTGACCATTATTTTGGGACACTTTGGGCATTTCCATTTACATAGAGGCAGTCAGTCTCTCTGGCTCTCTGAGGTATGGGGTGCGCACGGGTACAGGAGGACAAAGGCAGAAGCAGGAGAGAGAGGTTAAACTGGTGGGCTCTCTCTCTCGTCCACACTTATGTCTCTGCATATCAGCCGCTTCCTGTGAGCTAGAAGGCCACGTATGCGATGTCGAAATGACGCGAGAATCTTTCCAATGAACTACTGAAAAAGAGAGACAATTTACGAACTTGCAACGAAATAACGAGCAAAAGCTTTAATCAGCAGTTGCATCGCCAAACCCTCAGATAATCGTTGCCAAAATACGTCGTCATTTCAAATCATCCTCCCATGAGCTGCCCATCCGCAAACAAAACTCTCCGCGAAATCGGCCTCGCCTTGGGAAAAGATATTCCGGCGATGCTGCAAAAGCATAAGATCAATCCCCAAGTGATTTTGCACCTTGACCCGGGACACAAGATCCTTTGGGTTATGGACGCGCCCAGCGCAGAAGCCGTAAGGGATTTTGCCTACGACAGCGGACTGACCCGTTGGAACGATTTTGAGTTTTTCATGGCAAGCAGTCTAGAGGAAGTTACTTCATGGGTCGACCATCTTCCAACTATTTGGTAGAAGGGGAAAACCCGATTGAGTCGCGCTATTCTTGAAATGACTTCTAAAGATTGAGCCCCTAGTCAGAAGACCAGTAGACGTCGAGTCTACATGACAATGTCACAACTCTATAGCTGCTTTGCTGCCAGCTTGGCTTTTGACGCTTGGGCTCCTCGTGGAACTCCTACTACCACTCTAGCGGCAGTATCAGGAGTAAACTGTTTGCCATTGCACGCAGCAATGACGAAACGCGCACCGCCAATCCTGGAGTAGCTGTCTCGGAGAACGAAGAATAGAAGAGGCATGTCATCCGAGCCTCTGGAAACACGAACTGTACTTTCTAAGGAGGCTCCTTTGCCAACGTTAAGATTTCCTTTCTTATCAAAAGTGCAAAGAGCCGAGCTTCTTGGCTTTATTGACTTTTTTTTGCCTTGGTTTTCCCTTTCTTCTTCAGTGCGTAATATACGCTCAAAGCAGTAACGCCTAACTTCTTAGCTATATCCCTATAATTCATGCCTGATTCAGCAAGCTTCATGGCCTCTGCTTCCTGAGCAGGCGTGATTTCCGACTCTTGGGATTCGTCTATTAGATGATTTGTGTCTTTACCGATGCCCGCAATCCAAAAAGAGTAATCGCTTTTTCCACTTTCATTGAATTTGTCTTTGAGTGAACTTTCTGAGCCAAAAGCAGAAAGCATAAACTGGTAAGTAGGCAGCGCTAATTTAGGCTCTAAAATGCGCTTTGCCGACTGTGAAGCACTTGCTTTTTCATTTAACATGTATATTGGTATCCCATGGGCCTTTCCAACTTCATGAAATCCTGATTCGTCGTTTTTCCTTTCCGATTTCTCTGTTTGTGTCGGTGTCATAATATCACAGGCTGTTACGATTTGAGATTTCGGAGTCTTCCTGTTCGGGAATTTTGAGCATAGATTAGGTTTCCTTCAGCTTTGGGCGTAAGTCTTTGAGACTCAGAAATGCTGTCAAAGGGAAATAGACTCGTGCCGTGGACTTGAATTTCCGAGACTTCTTCTGAGGCTTTCTTCGCTTCGGTAACGCAAGCTCCTGCGTATTCCTGAGCTTTTCGAAGGCTCTTGTTAGACTTGGCACGATTGCATGAACGATGAGCAAACTTCATTGTCGAACCTCCTTTCGAATATGCTTTCACATGATCGAGCTCTGAATCTGTTATTCTTGTAATTGGCTTATGGCAAATACGGCATACATGCGAGATAGTATCTCAAAGAATCATCTTACGTGGAGCGGTTGGTGTTCGAGGCCTTCTCTTTGATGAAGCTCCCAAGTTCCAGAGGTCAAGAGCCATACCTCGACTCTAATGTTTAGGGCGTATAAAAATATGGATGTGTGTTATACATTACGAGAGAGTATGAGCGGGAGTGAATAAGAGAATATGAAAGTAAGAAAGAGAGCAGAGAACAGCGTTAAACTGGTGGACTCTCTCTCTCTCTCAATAGCACGATCCACGGCGCACTCTGTGCAAAGCCATTGAGATCAGTGGCAACGATAAAAAGAAAATCACAAAATAGAACGCGAAATCTCCTAGCGCTTGAACTGGCATGAAAGTTTCACGTGTCCCTACAATAGCGACTCCCGATGGAATACTAAATAGAATGGAAATGGATAGCCGTAACCGACAATGGAATATGCAAAGTCAACGGTTACATAAGTAGAATAGAGGGCACTCAGCAAAGTCGCCATAATTGCGACGGGGAAAGAAACGGTTGCAATTCTAATGATCGGGTGCATCAATTGCCACCTGTCTTTTGTAATCTTCGAACCACACCACTTTATCAATCGCACGACCTATGGCGATATTTTTATCTGCTCTTCCTTGCATGTAGAGACTAACGAAACGTAGAGAGAGGTTAATCTGGCGGGCCCCCAGGTCTAAAGCTTTCCTTCCTAGGTATATGGAGTGTCTTGATTTTAGAGCCCTAACTTCTTGCAGAACTCCAGGAAGCGAGGGTCATTTCGCAAGCCCTCGAAGACTGGGAGCGTCTTTATCAGGAAAGGCCATGAGTGCGTTTCCGCCGCCCTCATCAGGGCCTTGAACGCTTCATCAATATTTCCCAGTGCAGCCTGTATGTAGAGCTGTCCATTTAGGCGGACGAATTCTCTCTCGTCTTTCAATATTTTTTGCAGAATGTCTTCTGCATCTTTCGTCTTACTGCAAAAGACGTACAAGAGGCCTTGACCGACCATCCCCCAAGGTTCTGTAGGATTGATCTGGAAACAGTCGTCCAGCATCTCCTGAGCCTTGGAATATTCTCGCCTCATCATATAACAATCTGCCAAAGCAGCGTAAATCCTAGCGTTCCTCAGATTGCGCTCTTTAATTCTCTGGAGGATCTCTAAAGCTTCCGCGACCTTCCCCAATACCAAGTTCACTTGAGCAAGGGTGACAGCAGCTCGGAGCGATAAGGGATCGAGTTCATGTGCTTTCTCTAAATCAGTTCGGCTCTGATCAATATCACCGAGAGCTCCATGATTGATTCCAAGTGATATGTATGCTTCCGAGAGGCTCGGGCTGATCTGAATAGCCTTCTCGCATTCGGTGATTGATTCTCTATAATTATCTGCATACCCGAGGGCATCCGC
>DAIDAB010000136.1 GCA_027310845.1 bacterium
GGAAGCAATCTCTCTCATCTGGGAGGTTTTCTCACACAAACGCCAACACGTCAAGGTTTCTGAAGTAGCGGATCCATTTGCTGATGATGCGGCCTGGATCTCAAACGATCCTCTTAGGAGGCTCCTGGTCATCAAGTCAGACATGTTTGTTTCCGATACTGACGCTCCTCCTCAAATGACACCGCAACAAATAGGCTCGAAAGCGATTGTTTCATGTGTGAGCGACTTTGCAGCGAAGGGTGTGCGACCAAGTTTCGCAATCATTTCATTGGCCATCCCGAAGAAAAGTTCGTCTAGGGCGTTCATCAGATCGCTCGCAGAAGGAATGGACTATGCATCCAGAAAGTACGGTCTCAGAATAATCTCAGGAGACACTAACGCCTCAAAATCTGGAGTGATAATCGATTGCATCTTGTCGGAGTGTCAGGAACTTTTGGGCTTCAAAGTAGCGGTTTGAAGATGCTCCTAAACGGTGCAAAGTCCGAGACTGGATTTAAAAGAAAGGCGGTGAACAGTGTCTTGAACCCAAGAGCAAATCTTGAGCTCGGTATCGCACTATCAAAATATCTCACGAGCTGTATCGATTCCTCTGATGGGCTCGCCCTCTCCATTTACCACTTGGCGGAATCCAGTCGAGTCAACATGGAGCTCGAAAGGCTTCCCATTTCTCATGGTGTCAGGAAATTTGCAATATTGAATTCCCTAAACGAAGAAGAACTCGTGCTTTTTGGAGGCGAGGAGTATGAGCTTGTTTTCACTTTCAACAAGATGCATGCAACAGAGCTCTCTCAGATGGGTGTGATGGCGATAGGTAGAGTCCTTTCCAATTCGAAGAAAGGGGAAGAGCCATCTGTGATCTACAAGTCCAAAGTACTTCCGCGAAGAGGATGGGTTCACAACGCCTAAGCAGCTATCGCGTCCTCTACGAGGCCCTGATATCTCTTATACGCTGACTCGACGTTAGATTCGTCATTAGATTCCGCATACACCCGGATCAAAGGCTCAGTGCCGCTGGGACGTAATAGTATCCAGGTGCGATTATCTAACCAGATCTTCAGTCCGTCGGTTCTGTCTATCTTCCCTTCCTTGCTTCTCTCTTCCAGTATTTTCATCACTTGTTCTCTTTTTTCAGCAGGGCACTCGAACTTTGCCTTTTTCTGGTAAAACTTTGGCAAGGCATTGATGGCCTTGGAAAAGGTTGTCTTCGTTAGGGCAAGAGCCTCAAGGACAAGGGCCGTGGTCATCGCTCCATCTCTCACAGGGATGTGAGGTCCATAGAAAAAGCCGCCATTCTCCTCTAGCCCTAGGGGGGCGCTGGAATTAATCATCGCACGCGAAACGTCAACACTTCCAACGGTAGTCCAAATCACCCTCGCGTCATGCGATTTCGCAACAATGTCGACAAGCTGCGATGTGCTCACGGTTGTGACGACTGGACCACCTTTGTGTTTTCCAAGCAAATAATCAACGAGCAGCGAACCAGTCCTGTCACCCCAGTAGATTTCTCCATTCTCATCGCAGAAGAGGCTCCTGTCACCGTCACCGTCATAGGCAACGCCAAAATCCGCCCTGTATGATTTAACGGCGGAGGATAGATCGTGCAACACGGTGGGAGTGGGCTCTGGTCCTCTCCCCGGAAAGTTACCATCAGCCTGTCCATTGATTGTGATCACCCTGCACCCAAGTCTTTCACAAAGATAAGGTGCAGCAACGGCCTGCGCGCCATTCCCGACGTCCAGGACGACTGTTGCCTTGCGCTCCGAGATTTTCGCGCGGTCGACCTGAGACATTATGCCTGTGATGTAGTTCTCTACGACGCGTGTCTCCTTGTTTGTCCTTCCTAGAGACTTCCAGTCTGCCTTGTTGTACTTCTTTTCATAGTACACTGCTTCGATCGCGCGTTCTGTTTCTCTACTTATCTCTACTCCATCACTTCCAACCACTTTCATCCCATTATACTCCGGCGGGTTGTGTGAGGCAGTCACGATTATGCCTCCGTTGTAGCCAAGAGTCCTGACTGCGTACTGGTGGGCGGGAGTTGGCGCAAGCCCAGCTTCCTGCGTATTCGATCCTGAGGAAAGCACTCCAGAGAGCACTGCTTTTGAGATCGCTGGACTAGAGTTGCGAACGTCGTGCCCGATCAAGAGCGGGTGGTCCCTAGAAAAATACGAGCCTATGGATTGCGCCATTTCGGCAATGAATTCAAGAGTGAGATCTCTTCCAGGGATTCCTCTAATTCCATTTGTCCCAAAGAGCTTGCGATTCTGTTCTGTCAATTCGAGTACTTCCGATTACGCCTAAACCAAGTCCATTTTTCCCTTTTTTAAATCCCACTGAATAGGTGCAGAATTCAAGTACTCGATGAAGCATTCATCTTGCTAGCCCTTGCGTACGCGTCGTAGGCAAGACCTATTGGAAGTATTAGGATGAGCAGGGTAAGAAGATTAAACACCGTTATCTGCGGAGTAGCAGTGGTGGACGAAGCACTGGCCGGCGCCCCGAACAGGGGAACGTAGACCCCCACAAAGACGGAGAGGAAGACGATCACCCCGAAGACGATCTGGTTCATCTCTTTTCCGAGCCCGTTGTATACGTATCCAATTCCTGGCAAAAAGAAATTCAAAATTCCAGCAAGCCACGGATTCTTCTTTAAAGGCGAGGGAAAACTCTCGGGGTACGTTTGCACTCTGCCAATATCAACAGCATGTTCTTGAGGTCTCAGCGGTTCACCTTCTGGAGATCCGACTGGATGCTGAATGGCTCCGCAGTTTTGGCAGTAAAGAGCTTCGTCTTTCACCTCTTGGTGACAGTTCGCGCATGTGTGCATTTGCATTCCAAGAATAGAATGATGCATTTCTTGCTTTCTCGTAGGCATTGGGAAAAGCAGGTATGTCTGGCATTTGACTTGAGGATTAATTGAAGAGCAGCCCAAATAGAGCGCATAGAGAGCAATGATTTCTTGCGTCTTCTAGAAGTGATCTTCGGCGAGTGCTGTTTTTGATCTTTCATAATAGAGAATGTCATAAGTAGATGTGTAGCAATGGCTTTGGAGAGCCCGATATAGAAATTGCAATGAAACCATAGGAAACTACGATTCCTCAATTGAAACAACTGAAGAAATACAGGATATGCAATATCAGTGGGTTTCTTTACAATTCTTGTTTATTCGTTTGCCTTTTATTGGCTCCCCCCAGTTTTTTCACCGGCGCGCGCTGGAAATTGATTATGGCATATCGATCCACAAAGAAATCAGCGAATATTGAATTCAAGAGGTCTATTGATTAACAATGCCATTATTGGAATTTCGGAATGTCAAGGTTCAAAAGAGAATTTATCCATGCGAAAGTACTTTCTCTAGCAGGAAAAGTAACTCTTTTCAAGAGTAAGGAGTGACAGAGGAAGAGGCCTACTTTGAACAAGTCACAGACCGAACTCATCAGGCTTCACCCTGAGCTCTTTACAAAGTGCGAGAGGTGCCAGAGCAATGTTGAAGTCGAGAAGACACCGAGTGTAATCTTTTCGGGGAAGAAGATGTACTTCTGCGACAAGTGCTTCAAGTCAGTGTTTAAGTACGATAAACGCCTGAAATCAGTCGGAAAGATCTGGGAGGAAGGGGGAAAGAGATTCCCTTTCGTCGTCAGAAAGGGATCCTGGCACGGTTCCACGTATTTCGTAGTGAAATCAACTAAGGAAGCAGGTGACCCAAAGAGCGGGAAGAGCAAGACCACGTTCGCCGGAGACCTTTACTTGAGAGGCGTCCTCGAAAAGCAGGATCAACCCGTTGGAAGACCTGACGCCTTTATCTGGCTCAGCTGGAGCGAGGAACTCGCCAAAGAACACAAGGATGACTAGGTATCTTCACTCGCGATGCTTTCAGACCGAGGATTGGTCAGGCCAGTTCGACAAGCTTCCTCAATTATTCAAGACGAAAGAAACTGATCACCATGATTTTGGGCCTTTTCTTGTACTCTGGGAGAGAAGATTAAATCAAAGGAGAATTTCACATCACTCGTCTTGACAAAGGATTGTCAGCATCTCACGCTTAGTGTTATGCGAAGCGGCCCGGACGTATCTGCATACTGTACAAAGTGCTGGAAACTCATCTTCAAATCAAAGGAGGCAATCGTCTGGAAATACTCACTCACGAGCACCTTCAAGAATGAAGATCCAGCATGCCCAGGCAAGATTGCCAAGCTATATAGAACTGACAGGTTTGTCACGGCAAGGTGCATGGCATGCGATTACCATGTGAGGGCAAGCGAGTTCAAGATCGAGAGAGGGGCTGTTGTGAGCCCTAGAATAGAACCTGTAAAATCGGTCTGGAAGATATCCTCTTGAATAAGAATCAGCGTCTGAATTTGTCTCTTTGTGTCTGAAAGACTTGCTTACACTCTTGTGAGCAAAAATAATAGATCTTGCCTGCTTCCTCCACTCTGTTCTTTACCTTTCTTGGGTCTACAGGCATATCACAGACAGGATCTTTGAGAAGCATGAAAGCCTACCTTTCCTAAGTCGAACTCTTTCTGAGTTGCGCCGATTTAAGGGTACTTGAGACATTTCAATAAGAGCTCGAGAGATTCAAAAGCGAATGGCGACCTGCATTCCAAATACAAAACATTCTATTAGCGACTTCATTTTGGGAAATCTAGTTCTGCCCGTGATGACCGATTGCCACGCACATCTGAACGATCCGAATCTAGAAGGCTTCTTGGAATCTTTTCGCAATGGAGCTAATGCACAGCTTCGCATTTTTTCAAATTCAACAGATATAGCATCGTCAAAAAAAAATTTGCAGCTTGCCAGTGTCTTTCCTTCAGTCGAGGCATTCGTAGGCATTCATCCTGAGCTCTTTCTTCACCATCCCCAAATGAGCAAAGAGAAACTTGATGATATGTGCTCTGAGATTGGTCTCCTTGCGGATGATTCCAGTGGGATAGGAGAGATAGGGCTTGATCCCAAATATGGCAACTTTGACCTTCAGATAAATGCGATGGAACGACAGCTGGAGATCGCAGAATCAAGACGGGATCTGCCAATTTCCATTCATGCTAGAGTCGCGATATCAGAGTGTTTCGACGCGTTATCTAGCTATAATATCAGGAATCGGGTTCTCTTTCACTGGTTCTCTGGAACAGAGTCAGAACTCAGGAAGGCGCACCTCTTGGGATATTTTACATCATTCGGCCTTCCTGCGCTTTTTTCAAAGAGAGTTGGGAGTCTGATAGCTTCTTCAGATTCTGGATTACTTCTAGCGGAGACTGATGCGCCAGTGGTCTTCGAATCCATCTCAAAGCGAATGCCAATAACTCCCTTTGCAATCGCTAGTGTCATCTTTCAGATGTCCATCATTCGAGGCATTTCTTTCGATGAAATGAGGGAAATGAATGAACGCAATTCTGATGAGTATCTGAAGCGCAAACCTCATTAAGGGTCAATAAGGAATTATTTGTTCTGTTTCAAATCAGCAGAAATAGAGCGCATCCAAGGATGACAGAACTACAGGTGATTATGAACAAGTGATCTCTTATTGAATAGGATAAGACGAATCGCGGAAGATCTTGTAACCCGATACCCATCGCTTTTTACTTCGGATTTTGATAAAAACAAACAAGCCCTTTCTCAGGTTTCTGTTATTCGCATTCGCTCTATAAGAAATCAATTGGCTGGAGCAATAACGAGAGTAGTCCATGATCAGGGGCCAGCTACCGCGGACGTAGCACCGGAGCCCACTCTTGGAGAGAAGATAATCGCCAGCGTGGAACAAGAAACTCAAGCGCCGGCAGAACGGCCTCAAAGTCCTGCACCAGTCTCTTCACCGAAGGCAGAAGCGGAACCATCGCAAGAGCAATCCGCAGCTCTTTAACGCGGAAAATGAGAGCTCAACTGCTCGCATTCTCTTCAAAAGGCTGTTGAAACAAGTTGAAAATACAACTGC